>VAZU01000081.1 GCA_005884745.1 Alphaproteobacteria bacterium | reverse complement strand
AGGCGCTTGGCCTCGCAATTCCGGCCACGCTGCTCGCCCGCGCCGACGAGGTGATCGAATGAGACGGCGGGAGTTCATCGCGCTCCTCGGCGGCGCGCTTGCGGGCTCCACGGCGGCGGCCGCTCGCGCTCGCGCACCAGCGCAACCCGCGCCCCAGAACGGGAGCGCGCCGGCCCAACGGGCGGCGCAAGTGGTGCCGCAGCCGGTGCCGCAAGTCACGCCCCAGCTCAACGTTCCGGGTCCGCAGACGGCCCCGTCGCGGCCCGGCAATCCGGTCCAGCAGCTCGCGCCGCTTGGGGGAGCGAACCCTGTGGCGAGCACCGGCCGCGTCCGTCGTCGCGGCGCACCGCGTGGCCGGCGCGTCCACCGACGGCATTCCGGATGAGCCTCGGCCCCCGGCCAAGCCGACGCTTTTTCGAGCATATCGAGCGAGAAATCTCCGTTCACGATGTTAACCAAGCTAGCGGCAGGCTGGAGGGCCAAACTTGATTCCGTGCTAAAGGAACAAACCACGGTCTTTCGAGTTGGATTGCACCGGCGGCCGGCTTCTGCGCCGACCGTATGCCTGAGGGAGAAATGTCATGCGAAAGATGATCCTGACCACCGCTGCCTCGGCCGCGATCACGGCAGCGCTGTGCTTTGCAACGGTCGGCGGCGCCGAGGCCATGACGCCGGGGAGTGCTTCAGGAGTTCGCGCCGCGCTGGCGCAAACGAATCTGACCGAATCGGTCGCCCGCTGCTATCGTCCGTGCCCCGGATGTGCGCTGGTCTGCCGGCGAGGCTATTACCGCGGCTATTACGGCTATCCCGGCTATTACGGCGGGTATCCCGGCTATTACGGCGGATACGGCCCCGGCGTCGGTATTTATGGGCCGGGGGTCGGCATCGGAATCGGAGTAGGGCCGCGCTGGGGCTGGTAATCCCGGCCCAGAGCTCGCCATCGCCCAGGGCGGGTTCGTCCTGGGCGTGTCCGCCGGCGGTCACGGCGGGTCGTAATAGTGGATCTCGTAGAGCAGACAGCCGCGATCCGAGCGGAACGGGCCGTGCTGGGCTCCGGGCGGCCGGCACGCATATGTGAACGGCTCGAACCGGGTTCCGCCCCTGCCGTTGGCGTCGTTGCCGACGGTGAGGTCGCCCGCGACCAAGAACACCTCTTCCCAATAATCGTGCACGAACGGCTGGGTCGTGAAAACGCTCGGGCCGATGCGTAGCAGCCGCGTGCGGCTGCCCCGCTTGTGAGCCTCGTCCAAGAATCCGGACAGGATCTTTTGCTGGATTCCGGACGGATAGCCGGCGGGAACCTCCCACCCGCCTTCCAGATCCAGGGTGTAGAATTCGTCATGTGTCTTGTTCACGGTCATGGGAACCTCCCAAGCTCGCGCAATCGTTCTACGCAAACTCCGTCGCGGATTGCTGCGCCATTGTAATTCCTCCCGTCGACCAGGCGAGAGGCGTTTCGCTGCTCATCCGAGCTCTTCGGGCGAATTTCTCTCGCCCGGCCGCATTGCAATGCAAGCCGCGCTCGATAGCTTAGGGGGTCGCGGCAGAACGCCGGCACGAAGGGCTCGCCATGTCGATCGGCGCCGATCTGGTTTCAGCCCGCATGATCGATCGCAACGGGCGCGGTCGGTTCGCGCGGCTCACCATCGAGCGACCGGCCAAGCTGAATGCGCTCGATCCGGCGACGATCCGCGCCTTGACCGCGGCGGCAAAGCCGCTTTCCGGGGACGCGCATTTGCGCGCCGTATTGATCACCGGCGCCGGCGACCGGGCGTTCATCGGCGGCGCCGACGTCGAGACCATGGCCGGGCTCGATGCAGCGGGCGCGGAGGCGTTCATCACCGGGCTGCATCACGCCATTGCGGCGATCCGCGCGATCCCGGTGCCGGTCATCGCCCGCATCAACGGCTATTGTCTGGGCGCGGGGCTGGAATTGGCGGCAGCCTGCGATCTGCGCGTCGCGTCCGACAATGCCGTGTTCGGCATGCCGGAGGTGAAGGTCGGCATGCCTTCGGTCATCGAGGCCGCGCTGCTGCCTCGGCTCATCGGATGGGGCCAAGCCGCCCGGCTGCTGCTGCTCGGCGAAAGCATCAAAGCCGCCGAGGCGCTCGAAATCGGGCTGGTCGAGAAGGTCGTTGCTCCAGCCGAGCTCGATGGGGCGGTCGAGGCTTGGATCGACGCGATCTTGGCGGCGGGACCGAATGCCACTCGCCTCCAGAAGGCGCTGATGCGGGAGTGGGAGCGGCTTCCGCTCGATGCCGCGATCGAGTCCGGCATCGAGAGCTTTCGCGCCTGCTTTTCCGGCGACGAGCCGCATCGCATGCTGACGAGCTTCCTCGATCGGCGCAGGATGTCGCGGGGCTGAAGCATCGTCGCCGGCGATCTTGCGGATGCAGCGTCTGCTCGCAAGCTTGGATGGTGAGACGCGGCCGAGCACACGCGGAGAGGAGCAGCGCCCCGGAGCGCGCTATGATACGATACCGTTGCATCAGCAGAGAGGATGCTGGCCGATGTTCTCGAAGCTCAAGACGGCGTTGAGCCGCCTGTTCGGCGGGCGAGGCGGAGGCGAATCCCGCGAGCCGTCCGCGCCGCCTGTCGAATACGCAGGCTATCGCATCCGTCCGACGCCGTACCGAACCGATGGCAGGTATCAGACCGCGGGTATTATCGAGAAAGACGGCCCGGAGGGGGTGAAAGAACACCGGTTCGTTCGGGCCGAAACCCACGAGAGCCGGGAGGACGCGATCGCCTTCTCGATTTCCAAGGGCAAGCAGATCATCGATGAACGCGGCGACCGCGTCTTTGCTTGACCGGAAGTGATGCCAATGTCGACAACACTTCCATCGTCATGGCCGGGCTTGTTCTGCCTTGTCCCGGCCATCCACGCCATCCACGCCTTCCATGCATCGGGGTTCATATCGTCATGCCCGGCACAAGAGCCTGCCCCCGACTTGATCGGGGGCCGGGCCTGACGAGCTGAAGGAGAACGACGTCGGCTCAGCAGCCGGTGCAAATGCTGAGCTTGCGATCGATTTGCTTGTCCAATTTCTGCAGCGTCCTGGGTGTCGAAGACGCCTCCGGTTTGCCGGCGCCCGGCGCCTTCGAGCGCTCGCGGCCGGGAGCCGGTTGCTGCCTCGATCCCGCGAGCGCCGGCGGGGTCGCGGCGGTACTGGCAGCGGCGCCGCCTTGCGGTGCCGTCGTCTGGCTGCCGGGCGCAACGCTCCGGAATGCCCCGGCTTCGGGCGCCGTAGGATCGACGGAAACCGCCGGTGTCACCCCCGCGGCAGCCGCCGCGCCGGGGGTCGCAACCGGATCGGCCGGCTCGGCAGCAAGCTCGGACGGGTTCGGGGCACTTGCCGGCAGCGGAGCGGGGATGGCAACGGCGGGCTTCCGCGACAAGACCGAAACCGGCGGATGATAGTACGACCAGAGCAAAACCCCGGCCAGGATCGGCGCCAGGATGACGCCGAGACGGATCAGCAGACTGTACGGTCGTTCCTCAGCCATCCAAGCGCCCACCGCGCGAGCAAGAAACCGTCGGCGAAATGCGCTGCCCGGTTCGCAAGTCTGCCGGACATGCTTGTTCGCCGTTCCCTCAATAACAACTATTTCACGGAAAAGCCTGGAAGGAAATGCGAAGTGTGTGCTGCTGGGTCGAGGCCGCCTACCTATCCTCGAAACAGCACGATATCGAACATCGCCAGCTTGGAGTCGGGTTCCAGCTCCGGAGGCGGCGGCAGCAGCCTGACGACGAGCAGTTCCTTTCGCTCGGCGCTGTTGAGGAGACGGTCTGTGTCGTTGTAGGGCTCGTTTTCAAAATACATCTGCGTCACCAATCTGTCCTCTCGACCCGTCACCTGGAAATGGATGTGAGGCGGCCGCACCGTGTTTGGTCCGGCAGGGTACGCGCCGGGCTTGATCGTCGTGAAACCATAGCGGCCTTCCGCGTCGGTGCCGAGCACGGCGGCCCCGTCGAAGTTCGGATCGAGCGGCGCCGGATTGCTGTCGCTCGGGTGCCGGTAGCGTCCATGGCTGTTGGCTTGCCAGACCTCGATCTGCGCGTTCCGGACCGGCTCGCCGGAAAGGCTCAGCACCCGCCCGGTCACATGGAGCACCTGTCCGCTCGCCCGGCCCGATGCATCCCGCGGTCTCGTCAGATCGGCGGTTTTGGCCCAGACTTTCATGACCGGGTAAAACGGCCCGAGGATCTGGGCCGGGGTACGGCGCAACAGCGCCTCCGCCGCAGCGAGCTTGGCCGAGAAGAGCATGCCGGCGCCGCCGAGCACGGCGGCCATTCTCAGGATTTCACGGCGGCTGAGATCGCCAATGCAATAGCTCGCCATCCTGCGTCTCCTCGACGAACCGACCGCATGCACCGCCCGGCGTTGCCGGGTCAACCGATATTATTCCGCCGACGAGGTGCGGGCCAGTGCAGCCGACCCCTGTCGTCTTTCGAGGATTGCCGTAATATCGTCGGCGGGCGGTCGGCACCGGCCTGGCCTGCGTGCAGGCGTGCCGCCGCGAGGCTCGAGAAGCGCCGGATGCTCGACGACAACGACGATTGGCCGGTCGGCTGCCCGCGCTGCGGACAGCGAACGCTGAAGCGGATCGCATGGCTCAAGGCCAACACGCAGCTCAGCTGCGATAACTGTGGCGCCACCCTGTGGTACCACCAGGACACGTTCCTCCGCGAACTCGATCAGGCGCAACGCGCGATCAAGGATTTCTCGCGGACCGTGAGGCTGAAAAAGCAGGAGCTCTGACTTTGAGCGGGCCCGGCGCGCCGGCTGCTCGGCGGTGTCGTCGGCGGCAACCAGGCCGGGCTGCCGGAGCGTGAAATGTCCGGTGTGGTCATCGAGGCGACGAATAGTCTCGACGGCGAGACTTACTACGCTTCGATCGTCCCGAAACGACAAGTGATCGAGTATTGGTTGGCCCCGACATTGTCTCCGGGCGGCAAGGAGCCGCAAAGCGCGCTCGTGACCCTCAAGGCAACCGCGACGTCGCGCAAATCCGTATTCGCGATGAGCAATCCGCCGCTCCTGGTCGTTTGCTACGGGCTCGGTCAGCTCGAATTCGACGCATTCTGCGCACTGGTTCTGCAGATTCTCTCGACCTGCGACCTGTCGGCATCGACGAGCGTTGCCAACAGCCAGGCGATCAACGAGATCTGCGCCCGTTATGGGGTGATCGCGGATCAAGGCGAATTTCGTGCCTCGCGGCTCTCCCGGCCGGTACCCTTTCTGATGCTGTTCGACCGCGACTCCACTGCAAGGGGTTATTAGGCGCGCTTGCGTCGGAACTCCGTCTGGCCGCATCCGGCCGTTCGCGATGCGGCACAAAGCGTCGGCAGCTGACGGGAAAAGGTCCGGCCGGCGGCATCCGCCCGGAATCGCCGGCATTGCGCGATCAGCGGATCACTTCCATCCGCACCGGGGCGACGCCCGCCCCCTTCATGCCGATGACGCCGGCGGCGCCGTCGGACAAATCGATCGACCGGTTGTGCACGAAGGGACCGCGGTCGTTGATCCGCACCGTGACCGATTGGCCGTTTTTCAGGTTGGTGACCCGCACCTTGGTCCCGAATGGCAGCGTGCGGTGCGCGGCGGTCAGCACATTCGAGCCGACCCGCTCGCCGGTCGCGGCCCGGCCGGAATAGAAGCTCGCCACGCCGCGCGATCCGCCGCCGAGATCCGCGACCTGTTCGCGCGCCGAGGTCGTGGACCCGGCGGTCTCATGACTGCGGTGAGGGTGGGCGTAGCCGGCAGAATACCGGGCCCCGGGCGCGCTGCACCCGGCGAGGCCGAACACCATCAGGACCGCAACCGCGCGCGTCAGCGTCCCCACCGCCGAATCCCCCATTCCGCGTGCCGTGATCCTGCGACGCGGTTGTGTCCAAAATGGGACAGCAACCCGAGACTATCATCTCTTGGGTTTAAAGCTTCGTTCAACCGGCCCAACCAACAGGGAATTTTGCGGAGCCGGGCCGGCTGGAGCCGGATCAATGTCCCGGAGGCTCGAACTCCGGCGGCGGCGGCAGCATTTGCCGGAGGCGGCGCTGGAGCTCTTGATCGGTCATCGGGGTGGCGGGGGTGCGGCTCGCTTCGGAGGCGTTCTCGCCGACGTGGACGAGCTGGGGAAACAGCAGCACGGCGGCGAGCACCGTCCATTGCGCGATCAGGAACGGCAGCAGGGCGCGGAACATTTCGCGGAACCCCAGCGTCTGGCGCAGCGTGCCGCGCGCCATCATCAAGGCGTAGCCGAACGGCGGCAGCAGGAAGCTCGTCTGCAAGGTCAGCAGCACCAGCACGGAGACCCAGCGGGCGTCGGCCACGCGGATCAGCAGCGGCGGTACGGCGATCGGGACGATGACGAAGATGATCTCGAACGCGTCGAGCACGAATGCGCTGAGCCCGATCGCCCCGAGCACGATCGCCACCACGCCGAGCTCGCTCCCGGGAATGCCGGTGATCCAGTCGCTTACCAGGCGATCGGTGCCCAGCAGCCGCAACACCAGGGTCAAGGTGGTGGCGGCGATCAGCAGCGCGAACAATGCGCCGGTGATGGCCAGGGCATCGTGGAGAACGCCGCGCAGCACCGCGCCGCGCAAGGCTCCGGTGACGAACCCGGCGCTGAGCAGCACGAATGCCCCCATCGCCGCCGCTTCCACCGCATAGAAATAGCCGGTCGCGACGCCGCCGAGCAGCGTGAGCAGCGCGATCAGCGTGATCGCCGCCAGGACCGCCTGCTTGCGGGTCAATTTGACCGGCGGGGGGGCAGCGCTTGGCGGAATGCGCCGGCCGGCGCGCCACGACAGCGCAAAGCACAGCGCGAGAAAAATCGCGGCCGGCGCCAGCGCGCCGTGGAAAACGTCCTGGGTGTTGATCACGCGGTCGGCACGGCCGGTGGAAGTCACCGCGATGGTGTGGGCGGAGAGCATGGCGTCGCCGAGCAGGATCAGCACCAGCGACGGCGGGATCACCACGCCGAGCGTGCTCGCCACCGCGACGGCGGCGAATTGCGTCGGCTTGGGCACGCCGCTCTCGGCGAGCCGCGGCGCCACCACCCGCGCGAGCGCCAGCACGCTGGCGCCGACCGAGCCGTTCATCGGGCCGAGCAGCGCGCCCAGCGCCATGCCGGAGACGAGCGGGGCCGCCGGCCGTCGCGGCAGCAGCGAAAGTCCGGCGCGATAGAGCGCGTCGGCGATGGGCAGGCGGTCGAGCAACAGCCCCATGGTCACGTAGAGCGGCAGCGCCTGCAATAAATCGTTCTCGAGCAGGTTGATCAGGCGCGAAGGGAGCGCGGCGAGCAACGAAAGCGGCACGGTATCGGTCAGCACGGCCAACGCCGCGCCGATCGACCCCACCCCGATCAGGATCACGAAGGCCGGCAGGCCCGTGAAGACGATCCCGAGCGCGACCAGGACCAGGAGACCGAGACCTGCCGCCGGCATCAGTGGTTTCGACGCGGCTGCGCGATGTCGATCGCGGCCTGGGCGAGCATCAGGCCGGCCAGAATCCACAGCGCGGTTTTGATGAGGAAATAGCCGGGATTGTTGGTGTCGGGAAACGCTTCGAGGCCGCGGATCGAGCCGAGCACGATGTCCTTGCTGCCGAGGACGACGTACAGCGCCCAGGGTACCAGCAAGATGGCTCCGAGCCGCGTCAGCGCCCGGCGTATTGTTCCCGGATAGAAGCGGGCGACGGCGTCCGTGCCCAGATGGGTGCCGGCGCGGGTCGCGGCGGTGACGCTGACGGCGACGTAGATGGCAAAGATCCACTGGCCGAGATCGTTGGCCTCGCGCGAATAGACGCGAAAAATGTCGCGGAGCGGCCACTGCAGGAACAGCAGCACGACGATCGGCAGCACCAGCCAGCCGGCCAGTCGCAGCAGCCCTGCGATCAGCCGATCGAGAATGGACACCGTGCGAGCGAGCTTCATCGGTCCTGCCCCAGGGAGGGTACGCAGGCCTAATATACAGATTCCTATGGCCCGTCAGCCGACCGATCAACCTCCCCCAACCGGGAGACGCGCTGATCCCTTGATCGTCCCCGGCGCGCTCCGCTGCTTGCGGGAGAGACCTCAGTGGAACAGCCAGTTCACTCCGACCCTTACGGTATGCACTCCCATCCCGGCAACGTCGGACGAACTGGTAGCAGAGAAATACTGCTCCTTCGTTAGATACTGGAAGAGATATTCGGCCTTGACGCTGACGTTCGGCAGGACGGCGACCTCGATCCCGTCTCCTAGAGCAACGCCGAAGTGCCAGTGCGTCTGGGATACGGTCGACACACCGTTATTATCGCCCGGTTGAAAATCCAGCTCGACTCGATTGACGGCCCAGAGGATCCCAGCCGTGCTATAAAACAGTGCGTGGTCCCACACATAGCCGAACCGGCCGCGGACGGTGCCGCCGTAATCGATCTCGGTGTTGATGGTCGGATTGGGGGACGGCTGAAACCGGTGGCCGGCGATTCGTCCTGCCCAGACGTCTTCCTCGACGCCCAATAACCAGTGGGGCGCGACCTGCAAGTTGTACCCGGCCTGTACGCCGCCGAACCCGCCTCGAAGTCTGACCTCGCTTGCGGCTCCGTTGCTCGGATCGTTGCTTTTCACCGGCGGGAAGAAAGTTCCCCATCCGTAACCGCCGAACGCGCCGACGTAGGCGCCTGTCCACGTCCAGGCAGCCGGCACCGCAATCGGTGTCGCCTTGTAGACCGGCGCAGTTCCCGCATAACCGGGAGCTGATCTCATTGTTGGCGCTGTCGAACCCGGTTGCGCCGTCGGCGGTGCAGATGCGGTCTGTCTTGTGGATTCGACGCGTTTCACGCGGTCGCGGAGCGCGGCATTTTCTTGTTTCAGATCGAGATTGCTCTCCTGCAGCTTCGCGTTGCTCTTCTCCAGAGCTTCGAGCCGCTGCAATACGTCGCTGCTCGATTGCGCCGATGCCTGATTGCAAGCCGCCAGAACGGCAATAGCGGCAACCGCCGGAAGCAAGGATTTCATCACGCCCCCCGATGTGTGTGATTGCGCCCTCTTGGGCGCGCAGAAACCTATCACTCGCGTGGCGATTTCCGTGTGCCAATTGCGCAACAGCTGACAGGAATTTTTCGCTGGTGATAACCGAATATCGCCTGCTTCCCGCTCGCTTGTGCTAGTGTCACCTGGGGATCCGCAGCCTCCCCGTCAGATGGCACGCCATCCAAGCGCTGCTCGCTTCGATCGGGGGCGAGCCATGGATGGCGTTCCTGCTTTCGAGCTTTCGATTTTCCTCCGGCCACCTTTGCGGCGGCGCTCATTGCCGGCCTCGCCGGCTTTGCGTTCGGGCTTATTGCAGCCGCGACATGGCTGCATGTGCTCTCGCCCAGCGACACCGCCGCTTTGATCGTCGGCTTCGGCCTCGTCGTGCCGGGCGTCGCGGTTTGGAAGCTGCGGCGGGCGCTCGACCCGCGCCGGCTGTGGTCGTTTCTCGTTGGCGGCGCGCTCGGCGTTCCGCTCGGCGTTGCGGTGCTGGAGTGGGCGCAGCCGGGTCGGTTGCGGGTGCGGATCGGTGTGCTACTGGTGGCTTACAGCCTCTATGCCCCGGTTCGACCTGCTCAGCTCGACCGGCAAGGACCAATCAGGACTTGCCCGAGAAGAACCTTAGCAGCCGCGACATATGCTCTTCAGCTTTTTGTCGAGCGCTTGGTCGAGTTCTTTTTGTTTCTTCTCAGCGGCCGTCTCCTGATCTGGCTGCCCCTGACTTGGCGGCACTTCAGTTGCTTTGGGCTGGCGGTGGCCCACTGGAGCCTCATTTGAGGGGGCTCTTTGCGCTAATGCACTGTCAAAGGTGGACGCTGTGAACAAAATGAGGGCTGATGCCACGACAGCCAACCGCATGACACGCACTCCTGTTCCGACTGGCTTTTAGTTGGTTGGTGACACTCTATCCGACGAGTCGCGCAACGCCACAGCTATTTTCTCAGCGAGTTGCTGGCGCCAGTCGGACAAATAGGCGGCATCGAGTTTCTTCGCAATGATGGCTTCAAGTTCGATACGGCAGACGGCTTCAAAGTCACCGATTCGTGAACTGCCGTCGCTTGAGAACTGCCCTCCCGATGCAGACGTTGCGGCGAATAGGACCAAGCCGGGGCGCGATAAGCGCGATGAGTGGCGGCGGCGGACCATGCCTCTGAACTCGAAAGCAGCAGTCATGAAAATGCATCATATCGGAACCTTCACGCCCGGCTCAGGTATCGCCATCGGACTCGTGATGCTGGCGTTGAGTCCTTCTCCATCACTGGCGCAGACCCACCCCCGGCACCACGCATATCACTCGTCGGTGCAGCCCCGGTCTTCCGGCTACGGGTTTGCCCCTGGCTCCGCACTAGACCCGGAAGCATTTGCGATGAGGAATGCGCAACGATCTTGGCCGAACAGACCCCTGTGCGACGATGGCGGTTACCGAATCGTTCCGTGCGACTCCAGTGGGGGTAATTGACGCCACCCGAGGTGTCCGGGCATCAGCAGGCCGATCGGATTGCGAAACCAAGCTGATGA
>VAZU01000318.1 GCA_005884745.1 Alphaproteobacteria bacterium | reverse complement strand
GGACTGCATCACGTTCACGCAGAACGGCGAGGAAGTCGATTTGCGCGGGCGCCTGAACGCGCCCGCCGACAACGTCGCGCAGAGCCTCTATGTGGCCAACGACCTCAAGACCGGGCGGGTGATGGTGAAGGACGAGGACGTGTGCCTGCACTGCGGGCTGTGCGCCGAGCGCTGCCCGACCGGCGCCTGGGACATGCAGAAATTCCTGCTGGATATGACGCTTGCAGGTGAGGCATGCCACTCGACAGCGTGAACGATTTCGTCATTCGCTTCGCCAACGTCAACGGGTCGGGGTCGGCGAGCGCCAACCAGCTGTTCGCGCATGCGATCCTGCGCATGGGCGTGCCGGTCGCGCCGCGCAACATCTTCCCGTCCAACATCCAGGGACTGCCGACCTGGTACGAGGTGCGGGTCTCGCAGGCCGGCCACCTCGGCGCGCGCGGCGGCATCGACCTCATGGTGGCGATGAACCCGCAGACCTGGGACAAGGACGTCGCCGCGATCGAGCCCGGCGGCTATCTGTTCTACGATTCGACCCGCCCGGTGCCGAAATCCAGGTTCCGCGACGACATCAACGTCATCTGCATGCCGCTGACCGAGATCTGCAATCGCCGCTACAGCGATTCCCGGCAGCGGCAGCTGTTCAAGAACATCATGTACGTCGGCGCGCTCACCGCGCTGCTCGACATCGACGTGACGGAAGTCGAGGGGCTGATCGGCGAGGAGTTCAAGGGCAAGGACAAGCTCATCGCGCCGAACCTCGAGGCTTTGCACATCGGCCGCGATTACGCCCGCGAGCATCTCGCCTGCCCGATCGGGCTTCGCGTTCGCCGCGCCGACGCGGTCGGCGACCGCGTCTACATCGAGGGCAATTCCGCCGCGGCGCTCGGCGCGGTATACGGCGGCGCGACGGTGTGCGCCTGGTATCCGATCACGCCCTCCTCCTCGCTCGCCGAAGCCTTCACGCGCCATTGCGCGCGCCACCGCGTCGACCCGCAGACCGGCAAGCACCGCTACGCCATCGTCCAGGCCGAGGACGAGCTCGCCTCGCTCGGCATCGTGGTCGGCGCCGCCTGGAACGGCGCGCGGGCGTTCACCGCCACGTCCGGTCCCGGCATCTCGCTGATGCAGGAATTTCTCGGCCTTGCGTATTTCGCCGAGGTCCCCGCGGTCATCTTCGACGTGCAGCGCGGCGGCCCCTCGACCGGCATGCCGACCCGTACCCAGCAATCGGACATCCTGCTCGCCGCCTACGCCTCCCACGGCGATACCAAACACGTGCTGCTGTTCCCGGAGGATCCCGCCGAGGCCTTCGAGTTCGGCGCCGCGGCCTTCGATCTCGCCGACCGGCTGCAGACGCCGATCCTCGTAATGCTCGATCTCGATATCGGCATGAACCATCGGCTGTGCCGGCCGCTCGCCTGGGACGATGCGCGCCGGTTCGACCGCGGCAAGATCATGAGCATGGAGGACCTCGAGGCCGGCAAGGATTTCGGCCGCTATCTCGATATCGACGGCGACGGCATTCCCTACCGCACCTATCCGGGCACGCATCCCACGCGCGGCTCGTTCTTCACCCGCGGCTCGACCCGCGACCGCTACGCCCGCTACACCGAGGAAGGCGGCCCCTATGTCGACAACATGCAGCGGCTGCTGCGCAAGTTCGAGACCGCTAAGAGCGTGGTGCCGCGGCCCGTGCGCCGCGACGCCGAGCAACCGACCCGCTACGGCGTGATCTATTACGGCTCGACCAGCCCGGCGATGGACGAGGCGATCGAGATGCTCGGCCGGGACGGCCACCGGCTCGACATGCTGCGCGTGCGCGCGTTCCCGTTCCACAACGATGTCGCCGATTTCGTCACCGACCACGATTTCGTGTTCGTGGTCGAGCAGAACCGCGACGCGCAGCTGCGCAGTCTGATGATCAACGAGTGCGGCCTCGATCCGGTGCGGCTCCTCCCGGTGCTGCACTACGACGGCACGCCGATCACCGCCCGCTTCATCTCGCGGGCCATCGCCGAGCATCTCGACGCGCTCAAGCTCACGCCGCTGCGCAAGGTTGTGTCATGACCTACATCGTCAAGCCGAAATTCCACCACCCCGCGCTGCCGAAGAATGCGCTCGGCTATACCCATCGCGATTACGAGGGTTCGGTCTCCACCCTGTGCGCGGGTTGCGGACACGATTCCATCAGCGGCGCCATCATCCAGGCCTGCTTCGAGCTCGCGCTGCCGCCGCATCGCATCGCCAAGCTCTCCGGCATCGGCTGCTCGTCCAAGACCCCGACGTATTTCCTCGGCCATTCCCACGGCTTCAATTCCGTGCACGGCCGCATGCCCTCGGTGCTGACCGGCGCCAACCTCGCCAACCGCGACCTGATCTATCTCGGCGTATCGGGCGACGGCGACACCGCCTCGATCGGGCTCGGTCAGTTCGCTCACGCGCTGCGCCGCGGCGTCAACATGGTCTACATCGTCGAGAACAACGGCGTCTACGGCCTGACCAAGGGCCAGTTCTCGGCCACCGCCGACCGCGGCTCGAAGTCGAAGCGCGGCGTGGTCAACACCGACAATTCCATCGACCTCGTGGCGATGGCGCTGCAGCTCGGCGCGAGCTTCGTGGCGCGCAGCTTCTCCGGCGACAAGACCCAGCTGGTGCCGCTGGTCAGGGCGGCGATCGAGCATTGCGGCGCGGCGTTCATCGACTGCATCTCGCCGTGCGTCGCGTTCAACAATCACCCGGGCTCGACCAAGAGCTTCGATTACGTGCGCGAGCACAATGAGGCGGTGAACCGCCTCGATTTCATGACGCCGCGCGAGGAGATCACCGTCGACTACGCGCCCGGCGCGGTCGAGATCGTCGAGCAGCACGACGGCTCCAAGCTCGCG
>VAZU01000324.1 GCA_005884745.1 Alphaproteobacteria bacterium | reverse complement strand
GGCGCCGGCTTCGGCGGCAAAACCGCAGATCAATCTGTTCGACCGCAAGCATCCGGCCAAGGCGACGGTCACCGGCAATTTCCGCCTCACCGCGCCGGACGCGAGCTGCGACATCCGCCATATCATTCTCGATCTCGGCGCGACGCATTTCCCGGTGCTCGAAGGCCAGAGCATCGGCATTGTGCCGCCCGGCGCCGATGCCAACGGCCGCCCCCACAAGGTGCGGCTGTTCTCGGTGGCGAGCCCGCGCGACGGGGAGCGGCCGAATACCAATAATCTGGCGCTCACGGTGAAGCGCGTCGCCGAGCCGCAGCCGGACGGCAGCGTCGAGCGCGGCGTCGCCTCCAATTACGTGTGCGATCTCAAGCTCGGCGATATGGTCGACGTGATCGGCCCGTTCGGCGCGACCTTCCTGATGCCCGAGGATCCCGGCACCGACGTGATCATGATCTGCACCGGCACCGGCTCGGCGCCGTTCCGGGCCTTCACCGAGCGGCGGCGCCGCACCATGCCGAGCGCGGCCGGCAAGCTCTATCTGTTCTTCGGCGCGCGCAGCCCGGCGGAGCTGCCGTATTTCGGGCCGCTCAAGAAAGTGCCGCCAAAACTGCTCGACCAGGAGCTGGTGTTCTCGCGGCTCCCCGACCGGGCGAAGGAATACGTGCAGGACCGCATGCGCAAGCGCTCCGCCGATCTCGCCGGGTTGATCGAGCGCGACACCACCCACGTCTACGTCTGCGGCCTGCGCGGCATGGAGGGGGGCGTCGAGGCGTCGTTCCGCGACATCTGCGGCGAGCACGGCCTCGACTGGATCAAGATCCGCGCGCGCATGCGCGAGACCGGCCGCTACCACGTGGAGACATATTGAGCGCAACGCAGCCCGATATTTGCGAGGACGAAGCGGTTGATTACCCTCTCCCCTTGTGGGAGAGGGGTCTAGCGTCTGCCGCTCGTCCTCAGTTGATGACCGCCGGCAATAAAAGGATCTGAACCATGGATGTGAGAGGGCAGGCGGCACTCGTCACCGGAGGCGGTTCGGGGCTCGGCGGCGCGACCGCTTTGGCGCTTGCCGAGGCCGGCGCCAAGGTCGCGGTGCTCGACGTCAACGAGGCGGGCGCGCGCGACATCGCCGGGAAGATCGACGGCATCGCCATCAAATGCGACGTCACCGACCCGGACGGCGCGGCCGCGGCGATCAAGCAAGCACGGGACAAGCACGGCGTGCCGCGCGTGCTGGTCAATTGCGCGGGAATCGGCACTGCCAAGCGCATCCTGGGCCGCGACGGACCGATGCCGCTCGAAGAATTCGACCGCGTGATCCGCGTCAACCTCATCGGCTCGTTCAACATGATGCGGCTCGCCGCGGCCGAAATGGCTTCGGCCGCGCCGCTCGCGGACGGCGAGCGCGGCGTGATCGTGTCGACCGCCTCGGTCGCCGCGTTCGAGGGCCAGATCGGCCAAGCGGCTTATTCGGCCTCCAAGGGCGGCATCGTCGCCTTGACCATGCCGGCCGCGCGCGAACTCGCGCAAATCGGCGTTCGCGTGCTCGCGATCGCGCCCGGGATTTTCTCCACGCCCATGCTCCGCGCGCTGCCGCAGGAAGTGCAGGCGAGTCTCGGCGCTTCGGTGCCGTTCCCGAAACGCCTGGGCACGCCCGAGGAATTCGCCGCCCTGGTGCTGCATCTGGTGCGCAACAGCTATCTCAACGGCGAAGTCATCCGGCTCGACGGCGCGCTGCGCATGGCGCCGAGGTGAGGCCCCGCTGCCTCGTGTCCCGGGCGGGGCAAGGTCCATGTTGATCAACTCCCGCACCGTTCGCATTCAATGGGGCGACTGCGATCCGGCCGGCATCGTGTTCTTCCCGCGCTATTTCGCCATTTTCGACGATTCGACCGCGATGCTGTTCGAGCGCGCGCTCGGCATGACCAAGTTCGAGCTGATGCAGCGCCAAAAATTCTCCGGATTTCCGCTGGTCGACATCCGCGCGCGGTTCTTGATCCCGTCGCGGTTCGGCGACGACGTCGTGGTGGAATCCGGCGTGTCCGAGTTCCGCCGCTCGAGCTTCGACGTGCGGCATCGTCTGCGCAAAGCCGAAAAGCTCGCGGTCGAATGCCTGGAGACCCGGGTGTGGACGTTCAAGGACGCGGACGGGCGGATCAAAGGCGTGCCGATCCCCGAGGAAATCCGCGCGAAGTTCGCGTGAATCTCATTTGAGCCGCACCGCGCGTCGCGCACGGATCGGCTCACAGCGGCCGAGGAACAGCACGCGCATCGCTTCCGTCGCGGGGCCCGCGGCCGTTGCGGGCAGAATCGTGCTCTGCCGGTAGAGGTCGGCCCAGAACTTGGCGTTCTCGGGGCTCATTGCGCCGCCGAACTGAAAGGAATGTTCCGCAATGTCGAGCAGAACGCCGCTACAGTAACCCTCGAGATGCGGATATTTGCGACAGTCGGGCGTGGTGACCTGCGCACGATCGAGATCGACGAACACGGTCGCGGCGCGGGAAAGCGCGTCGCCGAAGTCGAGCACGCCGCGGCAGCGCAGCAGCGCGCCCGACGGAAGCTCGCCGGCACGCGTGCTCTGCGGCGCGCAGAGGATGCACACGACAATCGCCGCGGCAAGACCGCGGCAGCCAATGCGGGCATACGGCATACAGGCGGGCTCCGGGACCGGATGCCCACTCTAGCACGGACGACGCAGGGCGGAATCAGCCGTCGCTGTCCGTCTTCCGCCGTCTGTCCTCCGCCGCCCGATTCTCTCTCCCCCCATGGCCGGCTTCGGCCCGATCGGAGGCGCCGATGACGCGCTCGAACCCGAGCGCATAGGCGCCCCAGGTCGACCCGATCGCGGCAATCCAGAACAACATGGGTTCGCTCTTCCGAAGGGTTGCAAGGCGCGGGAAGGCACCTCGTCCGTACCTGCCCGCGCGGTGTCTTTTGTAGAACGCCGCGATCGCAAAAACGTTCGGCATCGCGGCGCGTTCACAACCTGGAGAACACGGGAACAAATGGCCATTTCGTCGCGCGGGATTGATGCCGAGCCCGAGTATTGGCATGCTCCCGCCACGCCCTTTCGAACCGGTTCCCCGGAGTTGCCATGGCCATCCGGGCTTGCCGCCCGGCTCGCCTGCCGCAGCGGCAGCCTGCGCGGCACCACCGCGGGCGTTGCGCCCGGCTACGTGCAGGGCAATCTCGCCGTCCTCCCCGAGGAGCTGGCGGCGGATTTCCTGCGTTTCTGCCAAGCCAACCCGAAGCCCTGCCCGCTGATCGGCGTCTCCGACGTCGGCAATCCGCGCATCCCCGCGCTCGGCCTCGACCTCGACATTCGCAGCGACCTGCCGAGCTATCGGGTGTGGACGGACGGCGAGCTCGTCGAGGAGACCGCGGACGTGGGCAAATGGTGGCGCGAGGATCTCGTCTGCTTCGTCATCGGCTGCTCGTATTCGTTCGAGCAGGCGCTCGTCGAAGAGGGCATCCCCTTGCGGCACGTCGAGCAGTCGTTACGCGTTCCCATGTACCGCACCAATATCGCCTGCACGCCGGCCGGCCGCTTCTCCGGCCCGATGGTCGTTTCGATGCGCCCGTTGAAACCCCAGCACGCCATCCGGGCGATTCAGATCACCTCGCGGTTCCCGGCGGTGCACGGCGCGCCGGTCCACATCGGGCTGCCGGAGCGGATCGGGATCCTGCATCTCGGAAACCCCGATTACGGCGACGCGATCGAAGTGAGACCGGACGAGCTCCCCGTGTTCTGGGCGTGCGGGGTGACGCCGCAATCGGTGATCGCCAATGTCAAGCCGCCGTTCGCCATCACGCACGCGCCCGGCGCCATGCTGGTGACCGATCTCAAGAACCGGCAGTTCGCCGTGCTGTAGAAAATCTCGAAGGAGGACGTTATGCATCTGCATCGCCGCGCCGTTCTGATCGGAGGCGCCGCTTCGCTGACCGCGCTCTCGACGCGCCTCGACGCCCAGCAGTCCGAAGTCGTGGTCGGCGCGCTGTATCCGCTCTCCGGCGCCAGCGCCCAGATCGGCATCGACGCCAAGCAGGCGTTCGAGACCGCGCTCGACATCGTCAACGCCAGCCACGATCTCGATCTGCCGCTGGCGAAAACCGCGGGTCTCCCGGGACTCGGCGGCGCCAAGGTGCGGCTCGTCTACGCCGATCACTTGGGCGATCCCCAGACCGGGCGCGCCGAGGCCGAGCGGCTGATCACCCAGGACAAGGTCGCGGCGGTGATCGGCTGCTATCACAGCGCGGTGAGCGCCACCGCGAGCCAGACCGCGGAGCGCTACGGCGTGCCGTTCATGTGCGCGGATTCTTCCTCGCCCAATCTGCAGCGCCGCGGGTTGAAATTCTTCTTCCGCGCCTCGCCGCACGACGAGATGTTCTCGCAGGCGATGTTCGACATGCTCGATAGTCTGCGCAGGAAGGGCCAGACGATCGAGACGCTCGCCTTGTTCCACGAGGATACGATCTTCGGCACGGATTCGGCGACCGTGCAGCTCAAGCTCGCCAAGGAGCGCGGCTACAAGGTGCCCGCCGACATCAAGTACCGCGCCAATTCGCCCTCGCTGACCGCGGAAGTGCAGCAGCTCAAGGCCGCGAATGCCGACGTGCTGATGCCGTCGAGCTACACCACCGATTCCATCCTGCTGATGCGCACCATGAACGAGCTCGGCTACAAGCCCAAGGCGATCATCGCGCAGTCGGCGGGATTTTCCGAGCAGGCGTTCTACAGCGCGGTCGGCAATCTCGCC
>VAZU01000323.1 GCA_005884745.1 Alphaproteobacteria bacterium | reverse complement strand
CGAACCCGGATCGGCAGTTCTCCATTCTTTCCGGGGCCGCGCATGCGCTCGCGCTCAGCCTCGACCGCGAGCAATTCTGGCACGTGGTTCACGCTTTCCTGACGATGCCGACGCGAGCCGGCACGTAGCACCGAGCGGTCGAGCACCGCTCAGCGTGTCGGCGCACCCTTGATCTCGACCAGCGAGACCTCGTTCACCAGGCTGTTGGCCAGCACGAAATTGCCCTCGCGCGTCACCGAGGTGTTGCGCACGATGTTGCCGCCTCCCGGAATGACCCAGGCCTGGAATTTTTCGGTCTTGGGATCGAAGCGCACCACCGTGTTCGGCTTGGTGCCGGATTCGCTGTACCAGATGACGTCCTTGATCGCCGATATGCCGTAGGGCTCGGATTTCGGTCCGCCCGGAGAGGCCCATTCCGTCACCTTGCCGGTCGCGGGATCGAGCCGGCCCAGATAGCCGCGGGCGAAATCCGTGTACCAGATCACGTCATCGCTGGTGATCGCGATGCGACGGGGACGGGCGCCGGGATCCGGCAAGGGATACTCGCGGATTTCCATCGTCTTCGGATCGATGCTGCCCACCTTGGGCGCGCCGAACTCCACGAAGAACGGCATGCCCTGGGAATTCACCGCCAACCCGTAGGGACGCGCACCCGCGGTCGGCGGCGTGACCAGCTTGATCTCGCCGGTCTTCGGGTCGAGCCTGCCGAGCTTGTTGGCATTCTGCACGGAGAACCACAGGATCCCGCCCGGATCGAAGATGAGCGTGTGGGGATCGCCCGCGCCTGGATCCGGCATCGGATATTCGCTGACCGCCCCCGCCTTCGGATCGAGTTTGCCGATCAAGCCTGCGGCGTTCGCGGTGTACCAGATGTTGCCGTCCTGGTCCTCGACCAGGCCGTGCGGCCCCGAATGCGGGGTCTTGAGCGGATATTCCTTGATCCGGCCGGTCTTGGGGTCGAGCCTGCCGAGCACATTGGCCAATTGGCCGGTGTACCAGATGGCGCCGTCCCGGGTCGCGAGCGGATCGTGCGGGCGCGAGCCAGGGGTGGGGACGGGCCATTGCTTGATCGAGACCTCGACCGATCCCGGGATCGTCATGCCGGCCGGCTTGGGCTTTTCCGGAAAGCTCTGGATCAAATATTGCGTCACCGTCTCGATCTGGTCCGGCGGCACCGGCGTGCCCTGATTGATCATCATCCGCATCACGGTGCGCCATCCCTCGGGCGTGTAGCCGGCGCCGAGGCGGCTGAAGAATTCGTGGCAGCCGGCGCAGATGGCCGCGACGGTTTCCTTGCCCTTGCCGTCGGGCAATCGCTGGGTCCAGTCCTGGCCCCAAGCCGGGAGCGCGGAGCAAAGCAGAGCCACCGTGAGGATCGCCGAACGTGATTTGCCGAGCATGATCGCCTCCCAAAAATTCCGCGTGTTCTTGGACTTCCGCGGGGATTAAACCACAAGCATACTTGGGAGCCTGCGGCCTTTCCCTATAATGCGAACAAGGGCATCATAGTTCGGGAGGAGTGCCGGCCTGGGATACAGGATCGTACCTGGCGACGACCGGTGGCTGAAGGGCAAGCCGATCGCGGCGGGCTTGAATCGCATGGGCGGAAGTCGGAGATTTGCATCCTCCGCAGCGTTCGGCACCAACCAGCGATCGAGAGCTACCGCATGACCGACCTCAACTCCACCGCGCCGCTCCCAGCCGGTGCAGAAGCGCAAGCGACGGGAACGCGCCATCCGGCGACCTTCGCGCCCGCGACATTCATCCTGTTGCTCGCTCTTTCCGTCTTCGGCGCCGTCATCGGCGTGCAATTGATCCTGCAATTGGGCGTCACGCCCAACACCTCGATCATCGGCGCGCTGGTCGCGATGATTCTTGCCCGGGTGCCGCTCGCGATTTTTGCCCGCTACCGCTCGATCCATGTGCAGAATCTGGCGCAGAGCGCCATTTCCGCCGCGACCTTCGGGGCGGCCAACAGCCTGCTGCTGCCGATCGGCGTTCCGTTCCTGTTGGGGCGAAGCGATCTCATCCTGCCGATGCTGGTCGGCGCCGCGCTGTCGATGCTGCTCGACGCCTATTTGCTCTATCGGATGTTCGATACCCGCATATTCCCGGCGACCGGCACCTGGCCTCCGGGCGTAGCCGCGGCGGAAGCCATCAAGGCGGGGGACGTCGGCGGCCGCAAGGCGGCACTGCTCGGCCTCGGCATTCTCGTCGGCATGTTCGGCAGCTGGTTCAAGATCCCCATGTCGGCGTTCGGAGTGGCGTTCATCGGCAACATCTGGGCGCTGAGCATGTTCGGCGTCGGCCTGCTGATCCGAGGATACACGCAGCCGCTCACCGGAATCGACATCAGCGGATATTACGTGCCGCACGGGTTCATGGTCGGCGCGGGGCTGATTGCGCTGGTGCAAGTCATCCTGGCCATCAGCCGGCGAGGCAGCGCCGAAGCGGCTACGGGCCGCAGCGACGCCGAGCTCGGCCGCGCGCTGGGGCTGGGCAGCATCGGTTATCCCGCCATTGCCATCGTCATCGCGCTCCTCGGCGGTCTCGCCTCGCAAATGTCGCTTCCGATGCTGACGTTGTTCATCGTCTATGCCGCCTTCGCCGCGTTCATGCATGCGTTCGCCGTGGCGCTCATCACGCTGATCGTCGGCATCCTCATCGGCTTTCCGCCGATTGCGCTCGGCCTTCTGGTCGGCTTCAGCGCATCCACCGGGCCGGCGTTCGCCGACATGGGCTACGATCTGAGGGCGGGCTTCGTCTTGCGCGGCTTCGGCAAGGATCCCGCCTTCGAACTGGAAGGTCGCAAGCAGCAGCTCTATGCGGCCATGCTCGCGTTCCTGGTCGCGATCCCCACGGTCTGGCTCGCACACCCGGCGTATTTCGCCCAGGGATTGGTCCCGCCCGTCGACAAGGTCTACGTGGCGGCGATCAATGCCGGCGCTTCCTCCGACGTGGCGCGCATGCTGATGCTGTGGGCGATCCCCGCCGCGATCATTCAATGGATCGGCGGGCCGAGGCGCCAGCTCGGCGTGCTGCTCGCGACCGGATTGTTGATCCCCAATCCGCTCGCCGGTTGGGCGGTGCTCGCGGGAATCGCCATTCGCGTCACCGTGCTCAAGCTGAAGGGAGAGCAGGCGACCAATTCCA
>VAZU01000322.1 GCA_005884745.1 Alphaproteobacteria bacterium | reverse complement strand
CGATCACCGAAGTCGAGAAGCCGGCACTGGCGGCGCTGCTGCACCGGATGTTCTTGCCCGAGGATATGCGCGATCCCAGGCTTGCGGATGAAGGCGAGCAACAGCTCCAACAGCCGCTGAAAGTGCTCGACCAGGCGCTGGCGAAGACCGGATACCTGGCGGGCGCGAGCTTCACCGTCGCCGATCTCAATGTGGCTTCGATCCTGTCCTGGGCGCGCCTGGCGCGCGTGGATTTGTCGGCATTCCCGCACGTGAAGCAATGGCTCACGGCGGCGCTTGAGCGTCCGGCCGCCGAGAAGGCGGCGCCCAAACGAGCTTCGTGAGCGGAACGCCTTACCCGCCGGGTTCGACGCGACCGCAGGGAAACCCATGCGATGATTTATGAGCTCTATTATTGGCCCGAGATCCAGGGACGCGGGGAGTTCGTTCGCCTCGCGCTCGAAGACGCGGGCGCCGAATATATCGATGTCGCCAGGCGGCGGGGCGGGACATCCGCCATGCTGAAATTGCTCGATGACGAGAAGGTCAAGACGCCGCCGTTCGCGCCGCCGTTTCTCAAAGCCGGCACGGTCCTGATCGGCCAGACCGCGAACATCCTGCTGTTCCTCGGGTCTCGCCATGGCCTGGCTCCGGCGGGCGAGGCCGGCCGGCTGTGGACCCATCAGCTGCAGCTCACCATCGCGGATTTCGTCGTGGAGATTCACGACGCCCATCACCCGATCGCGTCGAGCCTCTATTACGAGGACCAGCGCAAGGAAGCGCGGCGGCGCACGCAGGATTTTCTGAAATCGCGGGCGCCGAAATATCTCGGCTATTTCGAGCGGGTGCTGGAGCGCAGCCCGGGCAAGTATCTGGTCGGCAGGACGGCGACCTACGCCGATCTTTCCCTGTTCCAAGTCGTCGCCGGCCTGCGCTATGCCTTCCCGCGCGCCATGGCGCGGCTCGAAAAACGCCATCCCCGCGTTGTCGGCGTGCACGATCGGGTCGGGGAACGAGAGCGCATCGCCGCTTATCTTGATTCGGATCGCCGCATTCCGTTCAATCAGATGGGCATTTTCCGACACTACCAGGAGCTGGACATGTGAGGCTGGGGCAACCGACTCAAAGCATGTAGGCGATGTCGGAGGGCCGCCCAGTCGATCAGGAATCTGCGCCGCAATTGCGATATCGCCGGCAGAATTCTTGGCGCGATATGGCCGCCTCGGCCACCGACTGCCTTTCCGACAGCACCCGTTCGGCACCGCCGGGATGAAACGCCAACAGGATCAGCTTGCGATAGAATGTGTCGAGCGACTTGTGCATCCCCGGCGGCGGTTCCCGCAGGCTCGCGCCGAAATCGGTCACTTGTCGCCGCAGAATGGTGGTTCCCACCAGGGCCTTTTCGTCACGCGGCTGCAGCAGCGGCACCAAGGACTGGAACTCCTGCTGGATTACGGTCCTCCAATGCACCGCACCTAGCAGCTCGATGAATCGATCGCCCGCGATATGAAATTCCAGCACGGGGTCGCCCGGGTCGAGCCTCACTCCGTCGTCGAGCACCCACGGCTGCTGCGGCAGCCAGGATACGTCCTCGAATTTTTCGATGCGCCACAGCCTGACGACTTCTTTCGAGTTTGCGGCTCATGAACCGGCACACGCCGAGGGCGAGAAACCGCCCCGGCGCCGATCCGAGCAGGATCCATGCGAGACGCTTGGCCCATGGGGGCGGCGGCGATCCGGCCGGGACGGCGGCGTCCGGCGCGTATTCGGTCGGCACAGGTTCCGGCGTGCGCATTGGTTGATCCCCGAAGCCTTCGTGGAGATCCCATTGCCCGCCGTCGGCGGCTACAGGCGCCAGCGTTGATCGGCGGTATCGAAGCAATAGAGCCTTCGCGGTCTTGGTCAAGAAATTTGCGCGCGGCAGGAACGTCTGCCGTTCGCCGGCGAGATGCGCGCCGCCCGGCGGTCCTGATCACCGGGTCGAGCTCGACGACAGCCGCGCGCGTTTCGCCTCGACGCGATGCACCCCGCAAAGAACACCCCTTTGCTTCGCAGCCACCCGACCATCTCGAGGGCGCAAGCGCTCACGCTGGGTATCGATCTGGGTCGAGCGCAACGCGACGGATCGGCCGCATGGCGTCAGGGGGTGTTCACCGGGAGGAACACCCCTTTCCTCCAGCGGAACACCGGCCGGCTCGGTTCCGGGTCCGTTCTTGATGCGAGCGCCTCCTGTTCGCGACGCCGACAGCGGCAGTCCGATGCCGCGCAGGTGCCGCAGGCGATCGACCCAAGTCCAAGCTGCCGACTCACGGCCGTGCCAGCCGACGCCAACGAGGAGGACATCCGGCGTGTTTGGCGTCACTCCAGCCCGCTCCTAGAATGCGCGACGTGAGTGTGAACGAGCCGCAAGTCACGGGCGCAGCGGCGCCGCCGGCCCCGGCGCGTCCGGTGCTCGCGGCATTGATGCTGGTGCTGCTGCTCGCCGCGCTCGATCAGACCATCGTCTCGACCGCGCTGCCGACCATCGTCGGCGAGCTGGGAGGACTGTCGCACCTCTCCTGGGTCGTGACCTCGTATCTCCTCGCTTCGACCATCGTCACTCCGATCTACGGCAAGCTCGGCGATCTCTACGGCCGCAAGATCGTCCTGCAAACGGCGATCGTGGTGTTCCTGGCCGGATCGGCGTTCTGCGGGATGAGCCGGACCATGGCCGAGCTCATCGGCTTCCGCTTCGTGCAGGGCGTCGGCGGCGGAGGCCTGATGGTTACGGTCATCGCCGCGGTCGGCGACCTGATTCCGCCGCGCGATCGCGGCCGCTACCAGGGTCTGTTCGGAGCGGTATGGGGGTTCGCGACCCTGATCGGACCGCTGCTCGGCGGCTTCTTCGTCGACCAGCTGACCTGGCGATGGATCTTTTACATCAACCTGCCGCTCGGGATATTGGCCGTGGCGGTCATCGGCGGCGCTTTCCCTCTGCGTGCCGGCCGCCGCCACAGGCATGCGATCGACTACGCCGGCGCCGCTTTGCTCGCGGGGGCGCTGGGCTCGATCGTCCTGGTGACGAGCCTCGGTGGAACGACATTGGCGTGGACTTCCGTGCCGATGCTTGGGCTGTTTGCGCTCGCTCCGGTTCTGACGGCAGCGTTCGCGGTAGCGGAAGCGAACGCACGTGAGCCGATCCTGCCGCCATCGTTGTTCGCAAACCCGATCTTCGTCGTCTCCTGCGCCATCGGATTCATCGTCGGCTTGGCGCTGTTCGGATCGGTGACCTATCTTCCGCTGTATCTGCAGGTGGTGCGCTCCGCCAGTCCGACCAGCTCCGGCCTGCAGCTTGCGCCGATGATGCGGCCAAGTAATCAGCCGGTTCGGCCGCTATCGGCCGTTCCCGATTGCCGGAACGGCGCTGATGACGGCGGGGCTGCTGCTGCTTTGGCGCACTCCCGCCGATGCCGGCACCGGGCACATCGTGCTGTGCGCGCTCGTGCTCGGCATCGGCTTGGGCATGGTCATGCAGGTCCTGGTTCTGGCGGTGCAGAACGGGGTCGATCACGAGCACCTGGGCGTTGCCACCTCGGGCGCGGTCCTGTTCCGCTCGATCGGCGGCGCGGTGGGCGTCGCGCTGTTCGGGGCGATCTTTGCCAACGCGTTTTATCATCAGCTGACGCACATGCTCCCGGCCGCCGCCGCCGCGACGCTCGCCTCGCCGTCGACGATGCGCCAGGTTCCGGCCCGGCTCCGCGCCGATACCATCGACGCATTCTCGAGCGCGCTGCACCTCGTCTTTCTCATTGCCGCGCTCATTGCGGCGTTCGCATTCGTGCTGAGCTTTTTTCTGCCCGAACTGCCGTTGCGGCGCACCGTGGCGGCCGCGCACCGGCGGGGCGACGATCAGCGTGGCTGATCGGTCTGCATGACCAGGAGATCTTCGGCTTCCAGCAGCGCGCGGAGCGCATTCGCCGCATCGCGCGCATCCTCCCGGGTGCGCACCGCCTCGAGCCGGTACAGCACGCCGTCCCACTCCCGGCTGTTGCGTTCCTTGGCGAGGCTGCGGGCGAACTCGGCGGCTTCGTCGATCGACCGCAACGTGCGTCCGGCACCTACGCGCACCTGAAGCTCGGGCTCGATGGGAAAATCGCCCATGCTCGTATGAACCTTCCGTTTGCCAGTGCGGCATGCCCCGGTGTTGAAAAAATCGCGGCCGCGCTGGTTCGTTCCTGCGGGGGTGAATGCCGCCACCGTGCTGAATATCCGTTCATGTTCGCAGATCGGGCACCAGACGGTTCGGAACAAAAGGCGCGCGTAGCGGGTTGTGTCCGGCAAACACGAGGGCACGGGGAGTCATCAACAGGAAGGAGAAGTTCGCATGAGGACCGCATTATGGGTCACGACTGCGGCGGCGGCGCTGATTGCAGGCGCGACCTTCGCAGGTGCACAAACCGGCAAGACGACCGAGAGCGGCGCCAGCTCGGGTTCGGGCCAGACGAGCCAAAGCCAGGGTTCGAGCCAGAAGGGCGCTGCCTCCGAGCAGAAGGGCGCAAAGCCCGGCATGGCCCAGGGCGCCGAGAAGAAGGGCGCCGAGGGCAAGGAGCAACGCTCCAGCCAGGCTAACGAGAAGGCGCAGGGCCCCAAGGCCCAGCAGGGCAAGCAGCCCGGCATGGCCCAGGGCAAGGAAGCCACCGAGAAGAAGGGCGTCGAAGGCAAGGAGCAGCGCCCGACCCAGGCCGGTGAGAAGGCGAAAGGCCCGAAGGGTGCCGAGAAAAGCAAGCCCGGCATGGCCCAGGAGAAGGGCGGCGCGCAGACCGGGCAGCCGACCACCGGCCAGCAGAAGCCGTCAACGCAGACCCAGCCGGGTACGAGCAGCAAGGGCACGACGTCCGGCGCGGCCTCGACGTCCAGTTCCGGGTCGGTTCAGCTCTCGCAAGAGCAGCGAACCAAGGTCCACGACGTCGTCGTGAAGGAGTCGAGTGCGCGCGTGGACAAGGTGGACTTCTCGATCTCGGTCGGAACCGTGATTCCGCGGCACATCAGGCTCGTGGTACTGCCGCCCGAGGTCGTGGAGATCGTCCCGCAGTATCGCAGCTACAGATTCATCATCGTGCGCGACGAGATCCTGATCATCGACCCGGAGACGTTCCGCATCGTGGCGATCATTCCGGTCTAACGCCGGAATCGAGTCCTCCGCCCGGCTCCGCCCGGGCGGATTTTTTTTGCCAAGGGAGCACGCGGCGGTTCTGGTTCTGCCGATCCTGATGCGCCTGGCCGTGCTTCTTCTCGGGGCACTTGCGAATGGTATCATGATCGGTTGTGAAATGAGCCATGGCCGAGCCAACCTTTGCGGCCCCGTCGGTTCGCCAATGCTGGAACCGATGCGGGGCTCGGCCCGATCGGCCATGGGACCGAAACCGCAGGCGCCGCATGGCGCCGCCAGGCGAGGGGGACCGCCGTGCGCATCGTCGTATTGCCGGGCGACGGCATCGGCCCGGAAATTTCCGCCGCGGCAGTCGAAGTGCTCGGACTCGTGAACCGTGACCTGGGGCTCGGCCTCGAGTTCGAGACCCACGAGATCGGGCTTGTCCGTCTCAAGACCGGCGGGACCACCTTCCCGGCCGCGGTGCTCGAGCGCTGCCGTGCGGCGGACGGCCTCCTGCTCGGCCCCGTCTCCCATTCCGATTATCCCGGGCGTGCCGAGGGCGGCATCAATGTTTCGGCCGAATTGAGGATTGCGCTGGATCTTTACGTCAACATTCGACCCAGCCGATCGCGTGACGGCCTTGCCCATTACGGCCGCACGCCGATGGACCTCGTCATCGTGCGAGAGAACACCGAGGGTTTTTATGCCGACCGCAACATGCACCTCGGGTCGGGAGAGTTCATGCCGACCCCCGATCTCGCGCTTTCGGTGCGGAAGATAACGGCGGCGGGTTCGCGGCGCATTGCCGCCGCGGCGTTCGAGCTCGCCGGCAGCCGCCGACGCAAAGTTACGGCCGTGCACAAGCGCAACGTTCTCAAGGTCTCGGAGGGGCTGTTCCTGCGCGAAGTGCGCAAGCTCGCCCGGGAACATCCGGATGTGGCCTATGAGGAGCAACTCATCGATTCCACGGCGGCACTGCTGGTGCGCGATGCCCGGCGTTTCGACGTGATCGTCACGACAAACATGTTCGGCGACATTCTTTCCGACGAGGCCGCAGAGCTGTCGGGCAGCCTCGGGCTTGCCGGCTCGATCAATGCCGGCGATGCGCACTGCATGGCGCAGGCGCAGCACGGTTCCGCGCCGGACATTGCCGGACGGGATTTGGCCAATCCGGTCTCGCTGGTGTTGTCAGCCGCGATGCTGCTCGATTGGATGGGGCGCCGGCGCGATGATAGGCGCTTCGCCCGGGCGGCGGACACGATCGACCGGTCGGTCGATGCGCTTCTGAAAGATCCGGCAACCCGGACCGCGGACCTCGGGGGCAAGCTCGGCACCAAGGCTTTTACGGCGGCAGCCCTGGGCGGCGTCGCTGGAATGGTCGAGGCGTTGGAGGACACCAAGCCAGCCAACACCACCGAGGCCGTCGAGGCTCTGTTCGAGGTCCTGGCCCGCCACGTCGGCCGGGTCAAATCCAAAAAGGGGTCGAAGCTCCGCGGCCGGCCGGGCCGTTCGCGGCAGCCCAAGAACCCTGCGTGCTCCGGCGAACCCCCCGACTCGCCCGATGAAGCGAAGTGATGCCTCGCGGCCACAGCGAGCCGGAATCTGTCGGCAGTCCGCTGAATTTTGCTCCCAGCCGGGCGCAGAAACGCTAGTGTCGGCTCGACGTTTCGGGGAGCGGAATCATGTCGGCGTACGTTTGGCAGGACGGTCGATTGCTCGGCTTCGACGCCGTCGAGTGGATGACGTGGTTGGCGGCGGTCACTGGAATTGCTTTGCTCACGCTGGCGATCTAGCGCGCTAAGACCCCCTTGAGACTGCGGTGGTACGAGCGGCCGGCAGGAATGAAACCCCGCCCGCCGAACCACGCCGGGGCCGATGGCTCCGGGGCGACAACGAGATGAGATGGGCGGGACATGTTCTCCTGGCTGCGAAGCGCCGCCAAACCCGCGCAGGCTCCGAAGACGGCCGCGCGTCACGAGCCCGCGCCCGAGCCCAACCACCAAGCCGGGCTCGAAGCCAAGCGCAGGGCGCTCGGCGTCGAGGATGCGCTCAAAGATATTCCGGGCGTCACCGCGCCGATGCTGGTCGCCTTGGGCGAGAACGGCATCAAAACCCTGGAAGAGCTCGCCGGATGCGCCGTTGACGATCTCCACGGCTGGATCGAGCCCATGGGCGACACGTCCACGACCCACGCGGGCGTGCTCGCTGGGTTCGGGCTGTCCCGCGAAGAATGCGGGGCCATGATCATCAAGGCGCGGGTCAAGGTCGGCTGGATCGACGAAGCCGCGGCGCAACCAACGAAACAATCGAGTTAACGCACCTATACGCGATCGCGTCCGGGGACCCGCCGGGGTGGATCATTCAGCTTCATCCCCCGGCGCTGCATTGCGGTGCGGGTAATCGCGTCCGCAGAAGCCTCACGAGGGGTTCGCCGCGATTAACGCGGAACCAAATCGACCTTCGGCATGTTTGCAGGATGAACCGACAACCTTGAGGACCGGGCTGCGCATCCGTGAATTTTAGATTTGCCGCCAACTCCAACCTGTCGAGACCGCCATGTCAGACCTATCCGGAAGACTGAAGGAAGCCTCCAGCACCGCCAAGGACAAAGCCGACGAGACCGTGGAAAACGTCCGCTCCGGCATGGCGAAAGCCGTCGATCGGGCCGCCGACACCCTCCGTTCGAAGAGCGCCGAGGCCGCGGAGGCGGGCATGGACGCTATCGATCAGGCTCGCGACGCGTCTTCCTCCCTCGGGGATGCGCTCAAGACCTCGATCGAGCGGCAGCCGTTTACCGCGATCTCGCTTGCAGTCGCGGCCGGCTTCCTGTTCGGGATGATGTTCTTCCGCCGCGATTGAGCTGTCGTGCCGGTGCCCTCGTAGCCCGGATGGAGTGCGGCGAAGCCCGGAACCCCGCGTCTGCCTCGCGCGATCCGGCCTCCGGCCCGCGGAGGAACGATGATGGCGCAGTAGCGCGGCGCACCGGCCCTCACCGCGCCATTTCCATCTCTTCCCGGCGCAGATATTCCAGCGTCAGATTTTTCAGGTTGTCGAGGATCCACGCCGCCATTTTCTCCTTTATATGGGGGTTA
>VAZU01000304.1 GCA_005884745.1 Alphaproteobacteria bacterium | reverse complement strand
TAATGCCGCGGGAAAGTCGAGTGCGGATCGATCTCGTAATCGACGCGCTCGGCGAGCGTGAGAATGGCCGCATCCCCGAGCGCTTCGTCCTCGAGCTCGGCGAGCGTGAACCGTCCCCGGATGAGCGCCGCCGCGACGACGTAGGGAATCGAGAACTGGGCGTCATAGCTGTTGGCGGGGCGGCGCTTGTTGGCGACCGGCTCGCATACGGTCTTGACCACTTCGGCCGGCACCAGGGCGCGGATGCGGTCGATTTGGGACGGATCGAGCCCCTGCTCGCGCAAGAGCGCGAGCGCCGCGTCGATGCAGGCGTGAACGAAATGGCAGGCCGGGTAGGGCTTGACCGCGACCTGCAGCAACTCCCAGGTCTCGCCCAGTCCCGCCGTGGCGAGCGCCAAATTGGCGGGATCGAAATGGCCCTGCAGATGACTGGGATAGAGCCCGAACCGGCCCTCATAGGCGCGCCGCGCGCCGACAAACCCCTGCTGCGCCAAAGCGGCGGCCGTGATCCCCGACACCGCCGCCCACCCGGGATGGAAGCGCTTGTTCCAGGCACCGTCTTCCAGGAACTCCAGGCTGCCGGCGCCTGCCGAGAGCGCGATGCCCTGCGCCATCACCAGCTGCTTTTCGCTCAGACCCATCAGCCGGCCCGCGGCCAGCGCGCAGGCGAACGCGCCGACGAGGCCGGTCGGGTGGAAGCCCACCTGGTGGAAGGCGCCTTGGGCCACCGCGCCCAGCCGCGCCGCGGCTTCGACGCCGAGGACGTAGGCGGCGAGCAGGTCGCGCCCGCTTGCATGCTCGCGCCCGCCGACCGCCAGCACGGTGGGAAGCAGGCTCGAAGTCGCGTGAATAACGCCGCCGGTGTGGGTGTCGTCGAAATCGAGCCCGTGGATGAGGATGCCGTTCAGGAGCGCGGCATCCCGCAACGGCAGCCGTGCCGGCATGCCGATCACCGCGGCGTCTCCCGTTCCGGCAAGCCCGGCGATCGCGGTGAGGGCCCGGTGGGCGAAATCGTAGGTGGTCGATGCCAGCGCAATCCCGACCGCATCGAGGACGAGATGCTTGGCGCGCGCGATCACGGCGGCCGGAATGGCATCGCCCGAAAAGGTGCCGACAAAACGCGCGAGATCTTCAGCGATCAGCGGAGGCGTCGACGCGGGCTCCGGTTGAGCCGGCTCGGGGGCGACAGCCCGGGCAGTTCTTTGCGCGCACATCCGGCTCCTCCTGCTATCACCTCGCCCGCAGTACTTCGGATTCTTATCGTTGTTGCCGCGTGAGGATCCTCAGCGCTTGTAGAGACCCATGATCGCGGCCTTGGCCAGCGTGTTGAAATTGAGCTGAAAGCCGACGACCGCCGCCGAGGTGTCGGCTTTCACCGGCAGCGCTTCCGTGCCGACCGCGAAGACGGTGAACAGATAACGGTGCGGGTGGTCGCCGGCCGGCGGGCACGGGCCGCCGTAGCCGGGCGCGCCGAAATCCGTGCGGGTCTGCAGCGCGCCTTTCGGCAATTTCCCCGACTTGGGATTCCCGGCGTCGAGCGCAAGCTCCGCCACGTTCGGCGGAACGTTCACGACCAGCCAGTGCCAGAACCCGCTCCCCGTGGGCGCGTCCGGATCGAAGCCGGTGATGGCGAAGCTCTTGGTGCCGCTCGGCGCGCCCGACCAGGCAAGGTGCGGCGACTTGTTGCCGCCCGCGCAGCCGAAGCCGAAATCGGCCGAAAGGATGTGATCCATGCCGAGATAATCGCCGTCCTTGAAGCTGTCGCTCCTGAGCGTGAATGCCATGGCTGTCTCCAGGATTGTGCCCGCAAGGCTAGCCGGAGACCGCGCCCGGGCGCAACCGGACAAGCCGTGCCGTGCCTGACCGGCCCCGGAAGGCAGGCGAATTCGGCACGGCTGCGGCCCGGCTCATGATAGCCTCTCACGCGCGGAGGGCATGGTGTCGGGAACGATCGAACTGCCGGTATGGCTCGTCGGCATTCTTGCGGCGCTGGCGCTGGTCGGCCTGCTCGATCGTTTGCTGATCCCGAGCGTGCGTTGGTTCCTGCGGCGGCGGCTCAACGAGGCGATTGCCGAGCTCAACAGCCGGCTGCGGCTGCGCATCCAGCCGTTCAAGCTCACGCGCCGGCAAAGCCTGATCGACCGCCTCATGTTCGACCCGGAGCTGGTGCGCGCCGCGGAAGCGCATTGCGCCGCCACCGGCGAGCCGCGCGCATTGGCGATGGCGCGCATCGAGGCCTATGCCCGCGAGATCGTGCCGAACTTCAGCGCCTACGCCTATTTCAAGTTCGGAACCCGGGCCGCGCGCCTGCTGTCCACCCTGCTGTATCGCGTGCGGCTCGGCTACATGGACGACGAGGCGCTGCGCGCGGTCGATCCCGATGCCGCCGTCGTGTTCGTCATCAATCATCGCTCCAACATGGATTACGTGCTCGTCACCTACATGGTGGCGGCTAGCTCGGCCTTGTCCTACGCGGTCGGCGAATGGGCGCGCGTGTGGCTCTTGGAATCGATCATTCGCGCGATGGGGGGCTATTTCATCCGCCGCGATTCCCGCGATCCGCTGTATCGCAGGGTGCTGGCCCGCTACGTCCAGCTCGCCACCGCCGAAGGCGTGACCCAGGCGATGTTCCCGGAAGGCGGGCTCTCGCGTGACGGCGCGCTCAGGCCGCCGAAGTTCGGCCTGCTCTCCTACATGGCGGCGCGGTT
>VAZU01000080.1 GCA_005884745.1 Alphaproteobacteria bacterium | reverse complement strand
GTGTTCCCCGCCGTGCCCTCGACGATGATGCCGCCCGGTTTCAGGGTCCCGCGCTTGACCGCATCCTCGATGATGAACAGCGCGGCGCGATCCTTGACCGACTGGCCCGGGTTCATGAACTCGGCCTTGCCCAGAATGGTGCATCCGGTGAACTCGGACGCGTGCTGGAGCTTGATCAGCGGCGTGTTGCCGATCGCCTCGACGATATCGTTGCGAATCTGCATGGCGGAAGGCCGGTACGAGAAGGGAACGACCGTAGATGACGAGGCCCCGAGCCACAAGCCGGACAAGGACGGGCGAAATGCAGGCGAAACTCATCCCCGATTGCTGCGCCGTGGGCGGGTCCTCGAGGAATCCGCCGGGCTAGGCCAAGCGGATGGAGCGAGAATCGATCGGGCGGGGAGTTGCATTGCAACATAAAATGTTCTGTGTTGAACAATCTCAATCGGAAGGTGCATTTTGGCGAATTGAAATGGCTTAAGTCGCTGATCTCAATGACTACTTTTACAAAATTACCGCCGTTTTCCGCTGCTTTTTTGCAGGTTGCGGGCACCTGGGCCGCTTACGGCCGGCATTGAAAATAGCTCGGGCCCGGCTTGAGCACGCGCGCGGCGAGGTTGGCGAACTCGACCAGCAGCGGCCGGGTATCGCGCGGGTTGATGATCTCCTCGACCTGATAGGTCTCCGCGGTGCGGAACGGCGAGCGCACGCGGTTGAGCCGCTCCTCGATCTCCGCCATCAATTTCTTGGGATCCTCCGCGGCATCGAGCTGCGCGCGATAGGCGGCCTCGAGCCCGCCTTCGATCGGCAGCGAGCCCCAGTCGCCCGACGGCCACGCATAGCGGAAATTGAACCGCGAGCAGTTCTGATGCGCGGCGCCGGCAACGCCGTAAACCTTGCGGATCAGCACCGAGCACCACGGCACGGTCGACTGGTAGACCGCGGCCATGGCCCGCGCGCCGTGGCGGATCGTGGCTGCCTTCTCCGACTGCAGCCCGACGACGAACCCGGGGCAGTCGACCAGATGGATCACCGGCAGGTGAAAGGTCTGCGCGAGATCGACGAAGCGCATGACCTTTTCGGAGGCATCGGCCGACCAGCCGCCGCCGAAGAAGAACGGGTCGCCGGCCATCAGCGCGACCGGCCAGCCGTCGACTCGGCCCAGCCCGGTGATCACCGAGCGGCCGTTGTAGCGCCCGATCTCGAAGAACGAATCTTGGTCGAGCACCGCCTCGATGATCGGCCGCATCTTGTAGACTTTTCGCCGGTCGCGCGGGATCGCGTCGAGGAGCCATGCCTCGCGCCGCTCGGGATCGTCGGCGACGGGGCCGCGCGGAGGAAGCTCGTCGATCGAGGCGGGCAGGTAAGAGAGGAACCGGCGCGTTCTTGCGAACGCGTCCTGCTCGCTCTCGGCCTCGTCGTCGATCGCGCCGTTGCGGGTGTGAATGGCGCTGCCGCCGAGCTCTTCCTTGCTCAGCGTCTCGCCGGTGCGCGCCACCACCGGCGGGCCGGCGATGAACATCTGCGAGGTGCCCTTGACCATGATCGAGTAATGGCTGGTCACCGCGCGCGCCGCGCCGAGGCCCGCGACCGAGCCGAGCGCCAGCGCCACCACCGGCACATTTCCCATGTTGGCGACCGCATGCTGCCAGCCGCGCACTTCCGGCACATAGGTGCGGCCCGCCATTTCCAGGGTCTTGACCGAGCCGCCGCCGCCGGTGCCGTCGATCAGCCGGATCAGCGGCATGCGCATGGCAAATGCCATCATCTCCGCGGCGATCATCTTTTCGCGCAGGCCGGCGTCGGCGGCGCCGCCGCGCACGGTGAAATCGTCGCCCTCGATCACCACCGGGCGTCCGTCGATGCGGCCGCGGCCGCAGATGAAATTCGCCGGCGTGAACTCTTCGAGATCGCCCGCCGGATCGTAGCCGGCGAATCCGGAGAGCTCGCCGATCTCGTGGAACGAATCTGGATCGAGCAGCGCATCGATGCGCTGGCGCACGTCGAGCTTGCCGTTGTCGCGATGGCGCTTGAGCTTTTCGGGGCCGCCCATCGCGCGGGCGAGCGCCTGGCGGCGGCGCAATTCGTCGATTTCCGGCTGCCAAGTCATGGTCTGCCCCTGAAAGTCCTCTTATGCCGGCAACATAATAGCGATATCCGGCCGCTACGCGGAGTCCAGCCAAACGCCGCGCAGAACCTGTCACCCGCCGGGCTGTGTTGCTATGTTGGCAGGCTCGGGGTTGATGCGGGTTTGCGGGCCTGCAGGGCGACCGAGGAGGACGCTATGCGGCGATTTGTGTGGTTGTGGCTGCTGGGTGTCGCGGCATCGGGGTGCTGGGCATTGGCCGCTTGCGATTCTGCTGGCGCCCGAGCCGGCCGATCCCCTGAGGGCCGATGGATCGCACACGTTCCGCCGAAACTCTATTGCTCATCGTCACGTCTTACTCTCGACGTGCGGCGCGCCACGATCGTGGGGAACGTCGTCAACAGCGAAGGCGTATTTACGGTTTCCGGCGCGGTCGATGCGGGCGGCACCGGCGTGATACGGATCGGCGGGGTGGCCGGTGTGATCCGTTTCGGAGCGGACCGGTTCGTGGCGGACTATCCCAATTTGCGCTGCGGTTTCCGCCGCGCGGTCGGTTTCAGGATCGGATAGAGCTCATCGGTGCTCGTCGCGCCGGCAGGCAGCGCGAATTCAATTTTGCATCGGCACAGCGATGGCGCGCAGCGAAGTGAGATCCGAGATCGGCGGCCGGGTGTGGAAGCTCGAAATGCGGGTAGGCGATCGCGTCGCGGCGGACGATGCGATCCTCGTCCTGGAATCGATGAAGATGGAGATTCCGGTCTCGGCGCCGGTGGCCGGCCGCATCCTCGAGATCCGCGTCGCCGAGACGGATCTGGTCGAGGAGGGCCAGGTGGTTGCGGTAATCGAGACGTGAGGTTCGTGCGGGATGTTGCGCTCCCACCCTCCCCTGGAGGGGCAGGGTCGGCAGCGAGCTTCAGCGAGCTGCTGGGGTGGGGTGATTCAGCTTCACCCCCCACCCGGCTCGCGTCTGACGACGCTTTGCCGACCTCCCCCCTCCAGGGGGAGGTAAAGCGCGCCAGCGGCTCACTGCGTCTTCTTCACCAGCGGGCATTTGGATTCCGACAGCGGCAGGAAGGCCTGGTCGGCCGGGATGGTGGCGACCAGCTTGTAATAATCCCATTGCCCCTTGGATTCCGCCGGCTGCTTGACCTCGTAGAGATACATGTCGTGGACCATGCGGCCGTCCTCGCGGATTTTCCCGTTCTTGACGAAGAAGTCGTTGATCGGCGTGGAGCGCATCTTCTCCATCACCGCATTGGTCTCGTCGGTGCCGGCGGCCTGCACCGCCTGAAGATAATGCGTGGTCGCGGAATAGATCCCCGCCTGCGTCATGTTCGGCATCTTGTTCATGCGCTGGAAATACCGCTGCGCCCAGGCCCGGGATTCATCGTTGCGGTCCCAGTAGAACGCGTTGGTCAGCAGCATGCCCTGCGCGGCCTCCAGACCGAGCGAATTGACGTCGTTGATGAAGACGAGCAGCCCGGCCATCTTCTGCCCGCCGCGCACGATGCCGAACTCGGCGGCCTGCTTGATGGAATTGATGGTGTCGCCGCCGGCATTGGCGAGCCCGACCACCTTGGCTTTCGAGCTCTGCGCCTGCAGCAGCGCCGAGGAGAAATCCGAACTGTTGATCGGGACCCGGACGCTGCCCAGCACCTGCCCGCCGCTGGCCTTCACCACGGCCGCGGTGTTCTGCTCGAGATCGTGGCCGAAGGCGTAGTCGGCGGTGAGGAAGAACCAGGTGTCGTAGCCGGCCTTGACCATGGCGGCGGCGGTGCCGTGGGAGAGCGCGTAATTGTCGTAGGCGTAATGGATCGACACCGGCGTGCACGCCTCGTTGGTGATGCGCACCGCGGCGGGCCCGTTGAGCACGACGATCTTGTTCTTGTTTTTGGCGACTTCGATCGCGGCGAGCGCCGTCGCGGAGGCCGCGACGTCCATGAGCGCGTCGACGTGCTGGGTGTCGAACCATTCCCGCGCGATATTGGAGGCATTGTCCGCCTTGTTCTGATGATCCGCGGAGATGACCTCGATCGGCTTGCCCAGCACCTTGCCGCCGAAATCCTCGGCCGCCATCCTGGCCGCGGTCACCGCGCCGATGCCGGTGATGTCGGCATAGAGGCTCGACATGTCCTCGATCATCCCGATCTTCACCACGCCGTCGGAGATCTTTTCCTGCGCCTCGGCACCCAATATGGACGCGAGCGCCACGATTAGGGCGGCAGCGATTCCAGCGGTTTTCTTCATGCTTTCCTCCCGACCGGCCGGTGGTTCGAGGCCCGGCCGTCATCCTGAGGCGGCCGCGCGAAGCGCGGCCCTCGAAGGACGGCCGGGCACCTCACCATGACGCCGGCTTGCTATACGACATTTGAACTCGCCCGCTTCGGCGAGGCAAGCCGGGTTGACCGGAGCTTCGCCGCCGGCTCACCATCGGACGCGAAATGCCCGAGGACTCGACCCCGATCCTGGTCAGCTGCGGCGAGGTGACCGACGTTACGACGCCCGTCGAGCGCGGCCGTTCGCCGTTCGACCTGACCGCGCAAGCGGGCAGGCTTGCGCTCGCGGACGCCGGCGGCAGCGGCATCGCCCAGGCGATCGACACCATGGCGATGCTGCGGCTGTTCGCCGACACTTCGCACCGCTTCGCAACCAAGCTCGGCAGCTCGACCAATCCGCCCAGGAGCGTCGCTGACCGGCTCGGGCTGAGGCCGGCCCGCAATATTTACACGTGGAACGGCGGCAACATGCCGCAATATCTGGTCAATCTGTTCGCCGAGGCGATTGCGCGCGGCGAGATCCGCGCGGTGCTGATCGCCGGCGGCGAAGCGCTGCGCACCCAGCATGGGGTGGAGCGCGCGGGCCTTGCCGTCTCATGGCACGAAGACCCGGGCGGTACCCCGGAACTGATCGGAGATCCGCGGCGCGGCTGGAACGAGGAGGAGGACCGGCACAATCTGCGCGCCGCGATCAGCTTCTATCCGTTGTTCGAGAACGCGATCCGCGGCGCGCGCGGCCGCTCGGTCGCTCAGCACATGCAGGCGATGGGAACGCTGTTCGCCCGCTTTGCCGCGGTGGCGGCGAAGAATCCGTTGGCGACGCGCCGCGAGGGCTATACGGCCGAGCGTCTCGCGACCGTCGATGCCGACAATCGCTGGGTCGGCTTTCCCTATCCGCGGCTGATGAACTCCAACGCATTCATCGACCAGGCCGCGGCCTTTGTCATGACCTCGGTCGGGACCGCGCGCAGCCTCGGCATCCCGGAGGCGAACTGGGTGTTTGTGCACGGCTGCGCCGATGCCAACGATCATTGGTACGTTTCGGAGCGGATCGATTTTCATTCCTCGCCGGCGATCCGCCGCGCCATTCGGCTCGCGCTCGACATGGCCGGGCGCGGGCTCGACGACATGCGGTTCATGGATCTCTACAGCTGCTTTCCCTCCGCCGTGGAGATCGGCTGCCAGGAGCTCGGGCTTGCCGAGGACGATCCGCGCGGGCTCACCATCACCGGCGGCCTGCCGTATTTCGGCGGGCCCGGCAACAATTACGTCACCCACTCGATCTGCCACATGATGCGCCGGCTGCGCGCGCGTCCCGGCAGCTTCGGGCTGGTCACGGCCAACGGCAATTACGTGACCAAACACTCCTTCGGGATCTATTCGACGACGCCGACCGCGGGGCCCTGGCGCCGGCAGGACCCGAACGAGCTCCAGGCCGAGCTCGATCGTCTGCCCAAAGCTCCCCATACCGAAACGCCGTCAGGCGCGGCGCGGATCGAGACCTACACGATCATGCACGGCAAGGGCGGGCCCGAGTACGCGATCGTGTTCGGGCGGCTCGATGCGACCGGCGAGCGCTTCATCGCCAATGTGCCGGCGGATCGCGCCGTTCTCGAGGATTTGCAGGCGCATGAGGGCATAGGTCGGCCGGGTACGGCGGACCAAAGGGACGGGCGGAACCGGTTCGTACCGCAGTGATATCGGCTGACAACCGCCGATTCATGAGCAATGGTTGATGAGGCGAAAGCCGGCCGCTCGCGCGTAAAACCCGCTCGATTGAAAAGAATCGGCAGAGCTCGCGCGTACCGAAGCTTCCGCATTTTGCTCCCGCTCTGACAAGAAAGCGCCGCCAAGCCGCCCGATTCGCGCGCCGTAATTCACGGCGGCGGCCGAGTCGGTATTGCTCGCGCCGAAGTGGGGATGCGTCATGACCATGATCAGAGGAAGACACGAGGATCGGCAAGGGCCGGCGCCCGAAGTCGAAGGCGAGATCCGCGAGCTCGTTCGCAGGGACGTTGCGCACCTGCGCAAGCCTCAGCCGGAGACCGGCGGCGAATTGGGGGTGAACAATCTCAATTCGTTGATCCAGCGGGTTTCCGGGACGTCGGTGCTGGAGATCGAAAAGCTCATCGCCGAGCTGCAGACGTTGCGTGACTATCTGCAGAACGAGGGCCAGCGGGTCCAGCGCGAGATCACCGAATACACGCACATGAGCCAGGCGGCGACGAAATCCACCAGGATCATCGCCGAGAGCCTGGCGCAATGGAAACAGACCGCCGAGAGCAACCGCAGCGCTCGCGGCTGATAGGAGACCCGTGTCCCGGGCACGGCGCGGCACGATCGTGTCGCGCTGCTGGACCGGCACCCACGCCGATCGGGGGGACACGCGCACGTAACCAAATGCTGCCTGACCCCGGATCTGCGGCGCGCCGCAAGCGCTTCGCCGCGGCCGGAGAACGCGCCGACCTCACATGGTCGGCGGCCGGCCGCCGGGGTCGCCGGGCCGTCCCGGCACGAGCGGGCCGGGCGGGGGGTCGTACACCGGTTTCTCCGGCGGTTCCGGAAAGGGCTCTTCGCCGGGAGGACGCGGCGGATCTTCCGAAGGGCCGTGCGCGGGCTCTTCGGGCGGCTCGCGCACCGGGTGCGGTTGATCGGGCGTCGGGTCGGGTCTCGGCATTGCGGGGCTCTCGGCTTCGCCGGAGGGCAAAGCGCCGACCCCGGTCGGGCGTTCCACGCCAACGTTCGTCACCACGCGAGGGAACCAATCCGGGGCGCCGGCGTTTCCCGGCAAATGGGAGGCGTCCCATGGCCGCATTTACGTCCCACTTCCCCCGACTTGATCCCATCGAACTCGCGATGATTGCCGCCAGCATCGGTTTGGTGACGCTCGTCGGCGTCGTCTTCTGATCCGCCGTCTGCCAAACGCTCGTGGGGCCGTGACCGGCAGGTCACGGCCGTGAATTGCTCGCGGCTCATCGGGCCTGAATCCCTGCCGGCGACAGCCATGCCTTGCCGGCGCGGGGAGCCTGCCAGAATCGGATCCGGGGCGGCCCGGCGGACGCCGTTGTTACTGACCGTGGCTCTCCAGCACCGTTCGGCACGCGACCGTGAGCCTCGGGCGGTTGGCCTGCAGGCAGGCAAGGATCGCGAATTCGTTCTCGTTCGCCACCATGCGGCAGTGCCTGACGACATCGCGGCGGCAGGCGCTCTGCTCCTGCTCGGTGCCCGAATACGCGAACGCCGCGGCAGAACCGGCCGCAAGAGCCAAGGCGAGGGTGAGGGTGCGAATCATGGCGTCCTCCTCCGGCCCATAAGAACCCAAGAGCTGCACCGCCGGGAGGTAAGTCATTTGGATTCCGGACAATTCGATGTGGATTCCAGGCCGCGTGTGTCGCCGCCGCCACACTGGCGAGATCGAAGGGCGGCAGGCCGCATAGCCACGATTGCCGAAGACAACGCCCGTTGGCGTGGCACCCGATGCTCGTCGCGTCGGCATTGGCGGCATCGATCGATCTTCCGTGCGGTGCTGCGCAGGATCTCCCGCGCGCCGCCCGCGTCCGGGGCGGAGATTTCGCCCTCGATTGCTAGGCGATATGCTGAGTTCCGCGGCACGCGGGAAACCCGCCTGGGCTTTCATCCGGGGAGGACGCCATGCACAGCATGCAGATCGTGGAATGGGGCAAGCCGCTCGAGCCGCGCGAGCGTCCCACCCCCAAGCCGCAGGGCACCGAGGTCCTGGTGAGGGTGGAGGCCTGTGGGGTGTGCCACAGCGACCTGCACCTGCAGGAGGGCTATTTCGATCTCGGCGGCGGCAACAAGCTCGAGCTGGAAAAGCTCGGGCTCAAGCTGCCGCACACGCTCGGCCACGAGATCGTCGGGGAAGTGGTGGCGGTCGGGCCCGAGGCCGCGGGCGCCAGGATCGGCGACAAGCGCGTGGTGCATCCGTGGATCGGCTGCGGCAGCTGCGAAACCTGCCGGCGCGGCGATGAGCTGTTGTGCACCTCGATGCGCAGCCTCGGCGCGCGGCGCGACGGCGGCTACGCCGATCACGTCCTGGTGCCGCATCCGCGCTACCTGATCGATTACGACGGACTCTCGCCGGAGCTCGCCTGCATCTACACCTGCTCCGGCGTCACCGCCTATAGCGCGCTCAAGAAGCTCGCCCAGCTTCCCGAGCGCGATATCGTGGTGATCATCGGCGCCGGCGGGGTTGGGCTCAACGCGGTGATGCTGTCCCGCGCGGTGCTCAAATGCAAAGTCGTGGTGGCCGACATCGACGCCAATAAGCGCGAGGCCGCGGTGAAGGCCGGCGCCGCGGCCGCGTTCGACAATTCGGATCCCGAAGCCGTCCAAAAGCTCAGGGCGATGACCGCGGCCGGTGCCGGCGCCGGCGGCGCCATCGATTTCGTCGGCGCGCCGCAAAGCGCGAAATTCGGCCTCGACGCGCTGCGCAAGGGCGGCACCCTGGTGATCGTCGGACTCTACGGCGGCATGGCGCCGATCCCGCTGCCGCTGTTCCCGCAGCGGGTGCTCACCGTCCGCGGCTCCTATGTCGGCGGCCTCGACGACATCCGCGAGCTCATGGCGCTGGTCAAGTCCGGCAAGGTGCCGCCGATCCCGGTGAAAACCCGGCCGCTCGGCGAGATCAACCAGGTGCTCGACGAGTTGCGCGCCGGCAGGGTGCTCGGCCGCATCGTGGTGAAGCCGGGGTCATGAATTTGCGTTCCTCGGGCGCGGCGCAACGCTTCGCGTGCGTAGGGAGGGTTGAGCGCAGCGAAACCCACCGCGGGGTAATGGTGGGTCACGCTTCGCTTGACCCACCCTACGAACCGTACGTGCCGATCGCCTTGAGATAGCGCTCGACCGAGATTTTCAGCACGTGCTTGCCGCCCGTCGGGATCACCCGATCGAAATAATGGCCGTAGATGGTGGCGAATGCGAACGGTTCGAGCGCGGCGGCAATTCCGGTGACCTGTTCGGCCGAGAGCGGAATGAGATTCGGATAGCTGTGCATGAAGCTCAGGAACTTGCGATCCATGGTGACGGTGCAGATGTCGGAGGAGCACAGCACGCCGTGGCCGCCGGCGCCTTTGGCCCAGTGCAGCACGGTACCGCCGGGGAAATGCCCGCCGCAGCGGATGAGCGTCACGTCCGGCAGGAGCGCGAGTGTCTCGCCATCCCACAGCTTGATGGCCGGATCGGGCCGCATGATCCACGCGCGATCGGCGGCGTGAAGATGGATCGGCACGTTGCCGAACGCGCGGCTCCATTCGACCATGGTCGTGTAGAAATGCGGGTGCGAGATGCCGATCGCGGCGAGCCCGCCGAGCGCCCGGATCAGCGTGACGGTCGCGGCATCGAGCATGGCGATCGTGTCCCACAGCACGTTGCCGTGCGGCGTGCACACGAGGAGCGCGCGCTGGCCGATGGCGAAATGCGGCTCGGCCCCGATGCCGATGATCCCCGGCTCATATTGCCGACAGGCGTTGAAATGACTCGCCGCGAGCGCTTCGAGCGTGGTCCAGGTCTGCCCGCGTGGCGGCACATATTGCCGATCGTCCTCGCAGATCGTGCAGTGCGGCGGCGGCGTTTCGCTCGGCGCATATTGCGTGCCGCAGGCGGTGCAGATGAACGCGAGCATGGGTGGGCTCGTTAAACCGGGGAGGTAGCTTCCATGCTCGCGCACTCCTTGCCGGCGACCCACGTCGCCAGGACCCGGATCGCGTCGGGATCGAGCGCAACCATGTCGGCACGATAGCCGGGAGCGAGGCGGCCCAGCCGGTCGGCGATTCCGAGAAAGCGCGCGGGCGCCTCCGTTGCGAGCCCGATGGCATCTTGCAAGGGCAGGTGCATCAGCCGGACGCTGTTTCGCACCGCCGTCGCCATATCGAGCGCGGAACCCGCGAGCGTGCCGTCGGCGCGCGCGCAGCGTCCCTCGCGCATTTCGATCTTCTGCCCGCAGAGCAAAAAACTCGAGCGGCTTCCGCCGACCGGCGGCATCGCGTCGGTTACCAGCATGGGACGGCCGGCGCCGCGCAGCGCCAGGCGGAGCATGGGCGGAGCGACGTGCACGCCGTCCACGATCAGCCCGTACCACGCCGCGGGGCACTCGAGCGCCGCCGCGATCGGCCCTCCCTCGCGACTCGCGAGCGGCCGCATCGCATTGAAGAGGTGGGTGAAGCCGGTGAGGCCCTCCGCCAGCGCCGCCCGCGTCTGCGCATAGGTCGCCATCGAATGGCCGAGCGAGACCCGCACGCCCGCGGCGGTGAGCCCGCCGATAAAACCGGCCGGCACCGCTTCGGGTGCGAGCGTGACCAGCGTCACGCCGCCCCGCAGCGAGGTGAGCAGCGCGGGGTCGGCGGGTTCTGGCCCGCGGATCATCGCCGGATCGTGCACGCCGGGTTTCTCCGGAGACAGGAACGGCCCCTCGAAATGAATCCCGAGCACGCTCGGGTCGCGGCCGAGCATCGTCTGAACGGCAAGGAGCGCTCTGCGCATCTTCTCCGCCGTGTCGCTGATGAGGGTAGGCAGCAGCGCCGTCGTTCCGAACCGTCTGTGAGCCGCGACGATAGCGGCGACCCCTTCGGGACTGGGCTCGTCGTTGAACAGGACATCGCCCCCGCCGTTGACCTGCACATCGATGAACCCGGGCGCGAGCCAGGCGCCCGCCGGCAGCCGCCGAAGCGGGATGTCCTTCGTCAATTCGCGCCTGGGCACGATCGCGGCGATGCGTTCGCCCTCGATCACGACCGCAAAATCCTGCCGCACCGATGCGCCGTCGAAGACGCTGTCGGCGGCCAG
>VAZU01000305.1 GCA_005884745.1 Alphaproteobacteria bacterium | reverse complement strand
GCAAGCGGGGGAGTGAGTCGCGCGCGGCCCGGCCGCCGTGAAGTCCGGCACTGCGCAGGCGATGTCCAGTCCGCCCCGCGATTGCTCCCCGCATGATTTTTTCCGCCGAGCTGTTCGCCCAGACGCTGATCGCCGGCGTCATGATCGGCGTGCTCTATGCGCTGATGGCGCTCGGCATCACCTTCATCTACAGCATCGTCAAGATGATCAACTGGTCGATGGGCGAGTTCTACATGATCGGCAGCTATCTCCAGTATCTGCTGGTCGTCGAATGGCTCGGACCGGATCTGTGGTGGGTGGCGGCGCCGCTGTCCGCGCTCGGCGTGTTCGCGCTCGGCTTCTTGCTCGAGCCGCTGCTGATCAAACCGATGTTCACCCAAGGCATCGAGCGCAAGGACGATTACGCCATCGTCGTCACCATCGCGCTCTTGCTGCTGTTGCGCAATCTGGCGACCGCGCTCAGCGGCCCCTACCAGCGCACGCCCGGCTCCAACCTGCCGACGGTCATGCTGGGTCCGCTGCCCGAAAGCGGCGCGCGTCTCGCCGCCTTTGTGTGTGCGCTCGCGGCAATGGCCCTGTTCTATCTGTTGCTCAAACGCACCTGGCTCGGGCTGGCGCTGCGGGCCGCGGCGCAGAGCCGGGTCGGCGCCCAGACCGCCGGCGTCGACGTGTTCCGGCTCGACCAGGTGGCGTTCGGAATCGGCGTCGGACTTGCCGGGATCGCGGGCGCGCTGCTCGCGCCGGTATTCATGGTGTTTCCGACCAATGGCGTGGTCACCACCGTCAAGGGCTTCGAGATCATCGTGATCGGCGGCCTGGGCTCGATTCCCGGCGCGCTCGTGGCCGGCGTCCTGCTCGGCGTCGTCGAATCGCTGGGCGCGGCGTTCCTCGCCGCGCCGTACCAGAACGTCTATGGCTTTCTGCTGGTCATCGTCGTGCTGTTGCTGCGCCCGTCCGGCCTGTTCGGGGAACGCGTGCGGCAGGCCTGAGCGGGAGCCATGGCGGCGCTGCTGGAGACCAAAGACCTGGCAAAACGCTTCGGCGGGCTTTCCGCCGTCGATGGCGTGAGCTTCGCCCTCGCGCCGGGCGAGATCCGCGGCGTCATCGGCCCGAACGGCGCCGGCAAGACCACGCTGCTCAATCTCATCAGCGGCGTCTATCCGCCGACCGGCGGTGAGATCCGCCTCGACGGCGAGCCGCTTGCGGGCCTCGCGCCGCATCGGCTCGCGCGCAAGGGGCTGATCCGCAGCTTTCAGGTGGCGCGGCTGTTCGGGAACATGAGCGTGCTCGACAATCTGATGGTGCCCTATCTTGCCGCCCGGCGCGGGACCGGCGCCGCAACGGCCGCCGAAGAGGCCGCGCGCCTGCTGGAGCTGACCCGGCTCGCGCCGCTCGCGCAATCTCCGGCCAAGGCGCTGTCCGGGGGCCAGCGCGCGCTGTTGCAGATCGCCGCCGGCTTCATGGCGCCGCAGCTCAGATGCTATCTGCTCGACGAGCCGTTCGCAGGCGTCAGTCCGGCGATCAAGGATTCGATCGTCGACCTGATCGAAGCCCACAACCGCGAGCGGCGCACCACCTTCATCATCGTCAGCCACGAGATGGCGCTGGTGCGCCGGCTCTGCCCGCGCGTCACCGTGATGATCGAGGGCCGCATCGGCGCCGAGGGCGCGCTCGACGAGGTCGCCGGCAAGGACGAGGTGATCGGCGCCTATCTGGGCAAGGTCTCCGCGACATGAGCGAACCGCTGCTCACGGTCGAGAATCTGCACGCCGGCTACACCAGCGGCATCGACGTGCTGCAGGGATTGTCGCTCGCGGTGGCGCGCGGCAGCCTCACCTTGATCATCGGCCCGAACGGCGCCGGCAAATCGACGCTGCTCAAGGTTTTGTTCGGTTTCCTGAAGCCGCATCGCGGCCGCGTTCGCTTCGCCGGCGCGCCGATCGACGGGCTCGAGCCTTATGCGGTCAAGGCGCTCGGCGCCGGCTACGTGCCGCAGGAGATCAACGTGTTTCCCCTGCTCACGGTGGAAGAGAACCTGCGCATGGGCGGGTATCTGTTCCGGCGCGACAAGGCGCGGCTGAACGAGCAGCTCGCGAAACTGTACGCGACCTTTCCGGTGCTGGCCGCCCGGCGGCGCGAGCCGGCCGGCGGACTGAGCGGCGGCCAGGCACGCATGCTCTCGGTTGCGCGGGAGATGATGGCAGCGCCGGCCCTCATGCTGGTCGACGAGCCGACCGCGGGGCTCGCGCCGGCGCTGGTCGATCAGGTCTACGAGCTGCTGCAGACGGCGCGGCGCAGCATCGGGGCGACCATCCTGCTGGTCGACCAGAACGTCGGGGACGCGGTCCGGCAGGCCGACTACGTCTACATGCTCGACCTCGGCCGCATCCGCGCGGAAGGGCCGGCGCGGGATTTCTCGCCCGGGCGGGTGAGCGGCTTGTTCAAGGAGGCGCTGCTCGGATGACGCGCGCGGTTGCATCCCCGCCCGGCTGGCGCGGCGCGGCGGTCATCGCGGGCGTCGCGGCGGCCGCACTCGCGCTCGTGCCGGCGCTCGCCGGCGACTTCACCCTGCACATGCTGACCACCAGCTGCTACTACACGATCCTGGCCGCGAGCTGGAATCTGCTGGCGGGCTTCACCGGGCAATTCTCGCTCGCGCACCAGGCCTTCGCCGCGATCGGCGCCTACACGTCTGGCCTGCTGATCCGCTATTTCGCGGTGCCGATCTGGTTCGGCATAAGTAGCGGCGTTGTGGTCGCGGCGCTGTTCGGCTATGCGCTCGGCCGCATGGTGCTGTCGATGCGCGCCATCTATCTCGCCATCGCCACCTGGGCGTTTGCCGAGACCGTCCACATCGTGCTCACGGCCGCCTATCCGATCACGCGCGGCGAGCTCGGGCTCGACGTGCCGCCGCTGTTCCGCAACCTCGACCCCCTCTCCTATTATTATCTGTTCGCCGCCCTCGCCTTCGTGTCCGTGCTCGCCATGTACGCCATGGTGCGCTCGCCGCTCGGGCAGTTCATGCGCGCCATCAAGGACGACGAGCTGCGCGCCGAGAGCCTCGGCGTCGATACCACCCGGGTGAAGATCGTGGTGTTCACCGTGTCGAGCGCGTTCGCGGGTCTGGCCGGCGCGTTCTACGCGCATTACGTCGTCGTGCTCAGCCCGCAGCTCGCCGATTTCAACGAGATGGCCAAGCTCATCATCATGGTGGTGCTCGG
>VAZU01000301.1 GCA_005884745.1 Alphaproteobacteria bacterium | reverse complement strand
CTTGCTCATGCCCGGCCGCTGGGTGTGGACCGGGCTGAACACTTCGAGCGTCCAATCGAGCGGGCGGCCCGCCGGATCGAGGCCGGCGTGGATTTTTACCGCCATCGCGGCGCCGAACGGCGCCGCCGCCAGCTCGTCCTCGCGTTCCCATTGCACGCGCACCGGCCGGCCGGGCGTGCGCACGGCGAGCGCGGCGGCATCGAAGGCGACGTCGTCGGCGCCGTTGTGGCCGTAGCAGCCGGCGCCTTGATGGTGGCGTACCGAGATGCACTCGACGTCGAGCGCGAGCGCGTGCGCCAGCGCGAGGCGCAGCGGGTAGACGCCCTGGGCATGGGTCGTCACCTCGAGCCGGCCGTCGGCAAATCGCGCGACCGCGCAGGACGGCGCGAGCGACGCATGGGCGATGTAGGGCCGCGAGTAGGTCGCCTCGAAGGTGCGGGCCGGCTGCGGCACCGTTTGCGCGCTCACCTCGATCACGCGATCGATGCTCGGCAGCGCGATGAGATTCTGCGGCGTCCCGGCATCCTCCGGGGCGTCGATCCCGCCTTCCCATTTCGCGGTCCGGCGCGCGATCTCCAAGGCGGCACGCGCGACGGATTCCCGTTCCGACACGAATGCGACGAAATCGCCGTCGCGGACGATCTCGAGCGTGCCGGCGCGACGCACGGCGACTTCGTCGAGACCGAGAAACCCCGCGCCGCGGCACGGCTGGCGCAGCACGCGCGCGTGGAGCACGCCTTGCGGCGCGAGATCGTGCAGGAACGGCGCGCCGGCGAGCTTCTCCGGCAGGTCGAGGCGCGAAAAACTGCGGCCGATGACACGGTGTTCGGAGGGATGCTTGATCGGCGCGTTCCCGGTTGCGTCGCGCGCGAGATCTACGCCGGAGGCAAGCCGCCAATAGTCGTAGCCGGTGTCGGTCTGGCCGCGCAGAAATCTGCCGTCTGCGACGGCGAGCTCCGCCGGGTCGCAGCGCAGCTCCGCCGCGAGCTTTTGCACGAACAGGCGCCGCACCTCGGCGCAGACGAGCCGGATCGAGCCGCCGGAGATTTCGATCGACAGGCTGCCGGTCGTGTAGCCTTCGTTCGGGGTGCGCTCGGTGTCGCCGGACACGATGCGCACGCGGGAGGGCTCGACGTCGAGCTCCTCGGCGGCGATCTGCACGAGCGCGGTCAGCACGCCCTGGCCGAGCTCGACCTTGCCGGTCGCAAGCCGCACGGTCCGGTCCGGCTCGAAGCCGATCCATTGGTCGAGCCGGGGGTTGTCGGCGAGGCTGCGCGGCAGCGCGGTCATGCCGGAGCTCCGCTGCGGGCAGATGCCGCGCGCTCGATCGCCCGGATGATGCGGTTGTGCGCGCCGCAGCGGCACAGGTTGTGGTCGAGCGCCGCGGCGATCTCGGCGCGGCTCGGCGCGGGATTACGGTCAAGCAACGCCTTGGCCGAGATGAGAATCCCGCTCAGGCAGAAGCCGCATTGACCGGCCTGCTCGGCCAGGAAGGCTTGCTGCAGCGGCGCGAGCGAGCCGTCCGCCGCCAGTCCCTCGATGGTGACGACCTGCCTGCCGGGGAGCGTCGAGATAAGCCGCGAGCAGGCATAGGCCGGCTCGCCATCGATCAGCACCATGCAGGCGCCGCACTGCTCGAGCCCGCAGCCGAAGCGGGTGGCGCGCAGGCCGAGGTCGCCGCGCAGCACGTCGAGCAGGGTCGCCTGCTCGTCGGCGCTCACGCTTCTGGCACGACCATTGATGATGAGATCGAAAGATTGTGACACGGGATCGTCGTCTGGGAATGTACAGTTCTGTGGGGTTGGGTCGAGATTAGGCGATAGCGAGCGGCCCTGGTAGTACCCAGCCGAACGGTGAGGAGATTTACATGCCCAACCATCGGCCCTTCGACGGCTCCCGCCGTGCGCTGCTCGGCGCAGGCGGCGCATTCGCCCTTGCGGCGGCGCTGCGGCCGTGGCACGTCGTTGCGCAGACCGCCGGCGCCAAGCTGCCGATCGGCGTCATCGGCTCCGGCCGTGTCGGCGGCACGATCGGCGGCTTGTGGGTCAAGGCCGGCCATCCGGTGCTGTTCTCATCGCGCCATCCCGACGAACTCAAGGACATGGTGGGCGGGCTCGGACCGCTCGCCCAGGCCGGCACCGCAGCGCAAGCGATTGCCTTCGGCGGCGCACTCTTCGTCGCGGTGCCGTACGGCGCGCTGCCGCAGCTCGGGCAGGAGTTTGGCGACGCGCTGAAGAACAAGATCGTGCTCGACGCCTGCAACGCCGTTGCGGGGCGCGACGGTGCCCCGATCGCCGAGGAGGTCGAGCAAAACGGAATCGGCATCACCTCGCAGAAATACCTGGCCGGCGCGCGGCTGGTGCGCGCGTTCAACACGCTCAGTTATACGATCTTCGCGCGCGAGGCGAACCGCGCCGATCCGAAGCTCGCGATCCCGATCGCCGGTGACGATGCCGAGGCGGTGCGGGTCGCGGAGGAACTGGTGCGCGACGCCGGCTTCCACCCGGTGCTGGTCGGCAAGCTCGCGGATGCGCGCCGGTTCCAGCGCGGCGCACCCGGCTACGGACAATCCGTGAGCGCTGCCGAGCTCAAGCAGAAGCTGTCGCTGCCGCCGTAACGCTGCTCCGGCCCTGCCACCCCTGGTCCAATTGACACGATCGGCCCGGAATTCGACGATGGTGGCCGACATACCAGCCCGGGACCGACCCCCATGATCCGAGGCATCGCGCAGCCGCACCCAGCCGTCATCGCCATCGACCTCCACCGCGGCCATCTCGATCCCGAGATCGCGACCATGCCGCTCGAAGCCGGCATGGCCGCACGGGTGGTGGCCGCCAACGCCAAATTCCTGCGCTGGTGCCGGGCGGCTTCCATTCCGGTGTTCCATTGCGTGGCGACCTATCGCGACGCCGACGAGATCCGCGCCAATCCCGGCTGGCGCGCCCGCGCCGAGGACCCCAACGACCTGCGCAACAACGTGCTCGTCCACAACCTCAAGGGCTCCCCCGGCTGCACCATCATGCCCGAGGTGTTCGACCCGTCGGATTTCGTCATCGATGCCAAGAAGCGCTACGATTGCTTCTTCGCCACCGACCTCGACCTCGGCTTGCGCGCGCACGGCGTCGACACCGTTGCTCGCGACGTCAGCCGCCGCCTGCTGCCGCGACTATGCGGTCGTGGTGGTTTCCGACTGCGTCGACACGATGGACGGCGCGGATTTCCATCAATGGGCGCTGCGCATCATCGACACCGCATTCGGGCAAGTGCTGAGCGCCGACGAGATCATGGCGCTCGGGCTTTCGCGGAAAACCCCGAGCCTGAAACGCGCCTGAAGGAGCCGGCGATGACCAGCCACATGATCCCGCGCGAGCGTTGCGACTATTCGGCGATCGTCGACCGGCCGCCGCTGAAACTGCCGGGCGGCGCGCGGCTCGCGTTCTGGACCATCGTCAATTACGAGGTCTGGGACATTTCTCGGCCGATGGCGCGGCAGGTGCTGCCGGCGCCGACCGGCGTCCCGCTGCTCCCCGACGTGCCGAACTGGAGCTGGCACGAATACGGCATGCGGGTCGGCGCCTGGCGCTTCTTCGAGCTTTATTCCCGCCTCGGCATCCGCCCGACGCTCGCCACCAATGCCCGTGTTTGCGAGGATTATCCCCGCGTCGCCGAGCAGGCCAAGCGCGACGGTTGGGAATTCATGAGCCACGCCTACGATCAGCTGCCGATCCACAAGCACGACGACCAGGCGGCGATGATCAAACGGTCGATGGATATCCTCGAGCGCTTCACCGGCAAGCGGCCGGTCGGTTGGCTCGGGCCGGGCCTCACCGAGACCTACGAGACGCCGGAGCTGCTCGCCGCCGCCGGCGTCAAATACATCGGCGATTGGGTTTTCGACGATGAGCCGACCGTGATCCGCACCGCGAACGGGCCGCTCGTCACCCTGCCCTACACGGTCGAGCTCAACGACATCCCGATGATGATCGTGCAGCATCACGAGAGCGAATATCTGATGAGGCGCGCGATCGACCAGTTCGACCGGCTCTACGCGGAAGGTAGGCACCGC
>VAZU01000303.1 GCA_005884745.1 Alphaproteobacteria bacterium | reverse complement strand
GGTTTTCACACAGCCAGGGTCAGACTCGGTGCTGACCGCGACCCGCCCACCGCAGGTCTACCCTCAGCAGCGAAAGCGCGAGTCCACGGGGGGCACCGCCGTTGTGTGGCAGAAGCCGACATCCTGTCGCGCTGTAGTTGCTCCGGCTTGACAAATAACAATAATCTTCCCCTACTCCGCTACTCGGCCAGTCGCAGCATTCATCGTTAAAGCCAGAGAGGGAATTGCCGTGCGGCTCCCAGAGTTCATGACTCTGGCTGGACGAATGACGCCGTCGGGCCGCAACAACACGGAGGAGCATCATGGGGGATATTGCTTTAGCGATCGGCAGAGTGGCTATTCCAATTGTCTTCATTGTGTCCGGTGTAGCCAAGTTCCTCAACGTCTCCGGAATTGCCAACCATCCCGGCTTAACGAATTTCATGAATGCTTTCGGCGAGATCACGTCGCGGACGACACTCGGTTACATCATCGCTACAATCGAAGTCGTTGGCGGCATTTCTGTTTTGATCGGCTTCAAAACGCGCTGGGGGGCGATTGCGTTACTGCTCTTCACCGCCTGCACCATCATCTTCGCGCATAACTTCTGGACCATGGAAGGTGCCGCGCGCGCGGCGAACCAAGTGCAGGCCCTGAAAAATCTCGCAATCATGGGCGGACTTCTGGCGTTCGCCGTTATGGGATCGGGACGATATTCGATGGATGACCTCGTCGCCACGCGGACGTAATTGCCAACACTCCTGCACATTGAGGCAGTAGCGGGCGATCTCATGATCACAAGTCGAAAACGTCCGCTCCGGGTCGTTCACGTCGATACGGTATCATTATCAGGTGTCTCTGTCCGCTCGACCTCGAGGAGCCGACCTTTCCGGCGCAGATCAAGAAACATCGAGCTCTGGAGGAGGCCGCAAACGCGAGCCGTCAGCCGCAGACCCGCTATCGCCCGCGGAACGCGGGCTTGCGCTTCTCCATGAAGGCGGTGCGGCCCTCGACGTAGTCCTGCGAAGCAAAGCAGGTGTCGACCGCAGCCTGACAGGCGGCCAGATCGCGCGCCTCCGGGTCCTTGGCATATTCGGCTGCGCACAGCTTGACCGCGGCGATGGTGAGCGGCGCATTGGCGGCGATGATCTGCGCATATTGGCTCACGTAAGCCTCGAGCTCGGCCGCCGGCCGCACCCGGTTGACGAGCCCCATCTGCAGCGCTTCCGCGGTGTCGAACTGGCGCGCGGTGAAAAAAATCTCCTTGGCGAACGAGGGACCCACCAGGTCGGCCAGCCGTTTGATGCCGGCAAAGCCGTAGCCGAGCCCGAGCTTGGCGGCCGGCACGCCGAACCGGGAATCCTCCGACGCGATGCGCAGATCGCAGCACAGCGCCACCGCGAGCCCGCCGCCGATGCAATAGCCCTGGATCATGGCGATGGTCGGCTTCCTGCATTCGACGATGGCGCGATGCGCGTGATCGGCGATCCTATTGTATTCCAGCACGGCCTCGCGCGAGGCGCGGCGCTCGCCGAACTCGGAGATGTCGGCGCCGGACACGAACGCCTTGCCGCCGGCGCCCGCAAGCACCACCACGCGGATCGCATCATCGCGCGCGAATTCGTCGAGGATGTTGGGGACCGCCTGCCACATGTCGAGCGAGACCGCGTTGTGGCGCGCCGGATTGTTGAAGGTCATCCAGCCGATTGCGCCGTCCTTGCGGGCGAGCATCCGTTGGGTACCGGTCTCCATCGCATTCTCCATCGGTTTCCCGGCGTGCATGCAGCTAAGCTGTTACACGATTTTGCGCGCGCGCAGGCCGGCAATCGCCTGGTCGTCGTAGCCGAGCGCGCGCAGCACTTCGTCGGTGTGCTCGCCGCGCTCCGGCGTCGCGTAGCGGATGTGGCTCGGCGTGCGGCTGAGCTCGACCGGCTGGTTGACGACCTGGATATCGCCGAGCTGGGGATGGTGGACGTCGGCGGCCATGCCGAGATGGCGCACCTGCGGATCCTCGAACACCTCGTTCATCTTGTAGATGGGGCCGCACGGCACGCCGGCCGCGTTGAGGATATCGATCCATTCGCGGCTGGATCGAACGCGGATCTTCTCGGCGATGGCGGCATTGAGCGCGACGCGGTTCTTGGACCGGAGCTTGTCGGTGCCGAACTGCGGATCGCTCACCAATTGCTCCGCGCCGATCGCGGCACAGAACCGCTGAAAAATGTGCTGGCCGGAGGCGGCGATGTTGATGTGCCCGTCGCTGGTCGCAAACACGCCGGTCGGGATGCTGGTCGGGTGATCGTTGCCGGCCTGGCCCGGCACCTCCTTGGCGATGAGCCAGCGCGCCGATTGGAAATCCGTCAGCGCGATCTGCGCCTGGAGCAGCGAGGAGCGCACCCATTGGCCCTCGCCGGAAACCTCGCGTTCGAGCAACGCCACCAGGATGCCGAACGCGCAAAAAATTCCGGCCCCGAGGTCGGCAATGGGCACTCCCGCGCGCACCGGTCCGTGGCCGGGCAGACCGGTGATCCACATCAGCCCGCCCATTCCCTGCGCCACCTGATCGAAGCCCGGCCGCTCCCGATAGGGCCCGTCCTGGCCGAAGCCCGAGATGCTGGCGTAGACCAGCCGGCGGTTGAGCGGCTTGAGGCGCTCGTAATCGATGCCGAGCCGGAATTTCACGTCGGGACGATAGTTCTCGACGACAACGTCCGCGGTCCTGACCATTCTGCGAAAAATCTCGGCGCCTTCCGGCTGCTTGAGATCGAGGGTGATGCTGCGCTTGTTGCGGTGCAGATTCTGAAAATCCGGTCCGTGGCGCGGCCCGCCCATGTCGCCGCCCTGGGCGCCCTCGGGTAATTCGATCTTGATGACGTCGGCGCCCCAGTCCGCGAGCTGGCGCACGCAAGTAGGTCCGGCACGGACGCGGGTCAGATCCAGCACTTTGAAGCGGGCAAGCGCTTCGCTGGCGGGAAGGCGGGACATGGTCTGCTCCTGGGGAATGGCCGAACGCGCAAGGCGATTCATACGATCGGCGCCATCTGGCTGGGGTCGAGCTCGAGCCAGGCGGATTCGCCGACCCCGTAGACTTCGAGCGGCGGCGCGGTAACTCGCAGCCGCGTCGAGCCATGGGCCGGCGTCACGACGTAGTCCCAATATTCGACCTTGACTTCCACCTGCGGCCCCTTGCCGGCGCCCCCGGACGGCGCGCGGGACAACCGCATGCTCTGCGGCCGGACCGAGAAGGTGATGGTTCCGGTGAGCGCCGCCCCGTTTTCCAGCGCGTCGCGCCGGACGCTGAAGCGGTCGAACACGATGTCGCTGCCGTTCGCGGCGCCCTCGATGAAATTGGTGCGGCCGATGAACCCGGCGACGAACCGCGTCCTCGGCTTGGTGTAGAGCGTGTGCGGATCATCGACCTGCTCGATGCGGCCCTGGTTCATCACCGCGATCCGGTCCGACGTCACCATCGCTTCCGACTGGTCGTGCGTGACGTAGACCGTGGTGATCCGGAACTCCTCGTGCAGGCGCCGGATTTCGAAGCGCATTTCCTCGCGCAGGTTGGCGTCGAGATTGGAAAGCGGCTCGTCGAGCAGCAGCACCGCCGGCTTGATGACGATGGCGCGCGCCAGCGCGACGCGTTGCTGCTGCCCGCCGCTCAACTCCGCCGGATAGCGCTGCGCCAAATGCCGCATCTGCACCACGTCGAGCATCTCGGCGACGCGCTTGCGCAGCTCCTCGCCGGGAAGCCGGCGCAGTTTGAGCCCAAACGCGACGTTCTGCTCCACCGTCATGTTCGGCCACACCGCGTAACTCTGGAAGATCATCGACATCTGCCGCCGCTCCGGCGGCACCGAGCCCGCGGGCGTGGACAGCACCTTGCCGTCCATCTCGATGGTCCCGGCGCTCGGGTCGATGAAGCCGGCGATCATGCGCAGCGTCGTGGTCTTGCCGCAGCCCGAGGGTCCCAGCAACGACACGAACTCGCCTTCCTCGAGCGCCAGATCCACGCCGCCGACGGCGATTGTGTCGCCGAAGCGCTTCTCCACGCCGCGCAGCACGAGCTTGCTCACTGGTTTCTCCGCAGCATGAAATCGCGACCGATAACGCGGAAGCCCAGCCCGGCGATGAGGACGCTCACCACTAGCAGGATCGCGCCGAGCGCCGCCAGCACCTCGAAATTGCCCTCCTCGGAGAGGTCGAACAACATCACCGAGATCACCCGCGTGTTGGGCCCGACCAGGAAGATCGCGGAGGAGAGCTCCCGCGCCGCCGGAATGAATACCAGGATCCAGGCGCCGGCGAGACTCTTCTTCAGCAGCGGGGCGAGCACCTTGCGGATCGCCAGCAGCCGGCCGCCGCCGAGAATGCGCACCGCCTCCTCCATTTCCGGATTGATGCTGCGCATTCCGGCGGCGGCCGACGTATAGGCGATCGGCAGAAAGCGCGTGGTGAAGGCGAGGATCATCATCAGCGCCGTGCCGTAGAGCGCCAGCGGCGGCGGCGCATAGGCGGCGTAGAACCCGATCGCCAGCACGATGCCGGGAATGACGAACGGCGCCATGCACAGGAAGGCCAGCACGTTCGTCCCCGGCACCAGCCTGCGGCTCACCACATAGGCGATCGCCAGCGCGAGCCCGATCGCCGCAAATGCGGCGGCACCGGCGTACAGGAAGGTGTTGAGGATCGCCTGCTGCGCCTGGGTCTGCTCGAACAGCACGTATTCGAAATTACGCAGCGTGAGATTATCGAGCGAAAAGCCCCTGCCCCAAGCCTTGGCGAAAGCCGCCTGCAGCAGCACCAGCATCGGCAGCAGCACCGACAGCGAGCCCACGAACAGCGCATAGAAGAGCATCGGCCAGCGCCAGGCGCCGAGCCGGATCGGGCGCCGCTCACCGCCCTTGCCGGTGACCGCGGCAAAACCCTTACGCCCGACCAGCGAGCGCTGCAGCCAGAACATCAGGATGGTAATCAGCAGCAGCGGGATCGAATAGGCGGCCGCCTCCTCGACCCGGACCGGATATTCGAAGAATTGCCACAGCTGGGTCGAGACCACGTGGAAGCGGGCCGGCAGCGCGATCAGAGCCGGGGCGCCGAACAGCGCGATCGCTTCCAGAAAGCTGATGATGAGGCCGCCGAGGATCGCCGGCAGCACCAGCGGCAGCGTCACCCGGAAGGTGGTGCGCAGGATTCCGGCGCCGAGAATATTGGCCGCGTCCTCCATCTCGGAGGACACCAGATCGAGCGCCGAGCTGGTGAACACGAACACGTAGGGAAACGAGGTGACGGCGACCACGACGATGAGACCCGTCATGGAATAGACGTTGAAGATGCCATGCTCCGCGCCCGCCAGCAGGATCCAGCCGATCGCGCCGAGATAGGGCGGCGTGATGAAGGCGCCGAATACCATGAGGCGCACGAAGGCTTTCGCCGGCATGTCGGTGCGCGAGATCGCCCATGCAATGGGAACCCCGAACACGCCGGCGAGCAGGGCGACCCCGATGCCGAGCTCGAGCGAGTTCAACAGCGCCTGCAGCTGGCGCAGGTTGCCATAGGCCTCGGAATAATTGGCCAGCGTGAGCCGGCCGGTCTCAGCCTCCTGGAAGCTCGAGACCACCAGTCGGACCATCGGGCTCGCGACCAGGAACACCAGCACGGCGATCATGGCGAGCCACAGCAGCATGCTCGGCTCGAACCGGCTGAGCCGGCGCGCCAGTGCGCCGGCCGGCTCGGGCCGCGACAGCGCCTCGACCCGGCTCATGCTCGCCATCGAGAGCAAGGCAATGGCTTATGCTTGGCGGCTGGCTCGAAACACCTCCCTCTGAAGAAGAACAGGGCGACAGTGCTTGG
>VAZU01000302.1 GCA_005884745.1 Alphaproteobacteria bacterium | reverse complement strand
CCTTTGAAGATTTCCTCGACGCTCGGCCGGATGGTCGTCAGGTCCTTGGCGGATTTCACGCCGCTCGGGGGTGACACCTCGGGCCGCATCGGCTCGCCGAAATGGTCGACCCAGACCTTCGAGGCGTCGACGCTCAGCAGATATTCCATGAGCAGCCGCGCGGCGTTGGGATGTTTCGTCCCCTTCATGATGCCGGAGGGCGCCAGGATCAGCACGCAGCCGTCGGTCGGATAAATCAGTGCCAAGGGATTGCCCTTCTGCGCGCTCTCGCCGGCGGTTCCGAACGGGCCGGTGCCGGCGACCACGCGTTCGCCCGCGTTGAGCATGGTGACGGCATCGTTGATCGAGCGGCCGATCTGCGGATTGTTC
>VAZU01000306.1 GCA_005884745.1 Alphaproteobacteria bacterium | reverse complement strand
GCCGATGCGCCGCCCGAGCGCCATCGCGGTCGCGATCGCGTCGGGCGCCGTTCTCTCTCCGCGAACCACTTCGAGCAGGCGCATGACGTTCGCGGGGCTGAAGAAATGCATGCCGAGCACGGACGCCGGCCGCTTCGTCGATTGCCCGATGGCATCGACGTCGAGATAGGAGGTGTTGGTCGCCAGCACCGCGTTCGGCTTGGCAATGCGATCGAGCTCGTCGAATATGCGTTGCTTCAGCTCCATCTCCTCGAACACGGCCTCGACCACGATATCGGCCTGCGCTGCCCGCTCGAATTCGGTCGAGCCCGCGATCAGCGCGAGCCGGCGCTCCATCTCGTCCGCGGCAAGGCCGCCGCGCTTGACCGTGTTGCGATAGTTCCGGGCGATCGTGTCGAGCCCGTGGCTGAGCGGTTCCTGCCCGGTCTCGATGACGGTGACCGGGATGCCCGCATTGGCGAAGCACATCGCGATGCCCCCGCCCATGGTGCCGGCGCCGATCACGGCCGCGCGGGCGATCTCCCGGGGCCGCGTGCCGGGCAAAAGCCCCGGCACTTTGCCGGCCTCGCGCTCGGCGAAAAAGGCGTAACGCTGGGCCTTCGACTGCTCGCCCCGGCGCAGCTCCTGGAAGGCGCTGCGCACGCGCCGCTCCGCCTCCTCGAACGGCGCCTGGAACGACCAGCGCACCGCCTCGATCGCCGCCGCCGGAGCATGAAGCCCGCGCGTCCGTTTGCTCAAGCTCGCGGCGAGCTCGTCGAATTTGGCGGGATTTTCCCGCATCGGGGTGAGCCTTTCGTCGAGGTCGCGCACCCGCCGCAACGGCCGCTTTTCCCGGACCACGAGCCGGGCGAATTCGACCGCGGCCGGCGTGAGCTCCCCTTCCACGATGGCGTCGATCGCACCGTATTCGAGGGCTTGGCGCGCCGGGATCGGATCACCGCTGAGAATCATCGGGAGGGCCTTCTCGATCCCGATCAGCCGCGGCAGGCGCTGGGTGCCGCCCGCGCCCGGGATCAGCCCGAGCTTGATCTCCGGCAGACCGACCCGCGCCCCGGGCGCCGCTACCCGAAAATGGCAGCCGAGCGCGATCTCGAAGCCGCCGCCGAGCGCGGTGCCATGGATCGCGGCCACGACCGGCTTGCCGATCGCTTCCATCAGCGCGATCACTTCGGAGAGATGCGGCGGCTTCGGCGGCTTGTCGAACTCGGTGATGTCGGCCCCCGCGATGAAAGTCCGGCCCGCGCAGGCGAGCACGATCGCGGCCACGGCCGGGTCGTCTCGTGCCTGCGAGAACGCCTCCATCAGGCCGAGCCTGACCTCGTGTTTCAGGGCGTTGACCGGCGGATTGTCGACGAGGACGACGGCGATCTCGTCCTCGCGGCACAGCTCTACGACGCTCAAGACGAAATTCCTCCCACGGTGCCGGTGTTCATGAGTCAAGCAACCGGCAGTGCGCTCGATCGTTCGGCGGATTGACCGGGACGCTAGGAAGTGGTGCCATCGGTGTCAATCATGGGTCGCCGTTCCCATCCGTGAAGGATGAGCAGGAAAGCTGGGTCCGCGTCGGCGATCTCTGATGGGAACGTGGAACGCCGGCATGGGTCGATCGCGTCGGACCGGACCGCGCCGCCGTCGGCGCGCCGCATTCTGCCCGACTGCGGCCGCGCCATGGCGGCGCACCCGGCCGTGACCGGCACCGCCCTCGAGACCGGGATCGGTCGCCGCGCTCGGCTTGCCGAGCCTTTGCTGGACGTGCGGGACGTCAGCGTCCGCTTCGGCGGCATCGTCGCGCTCGACGGCGTGTCGTTCGAGCTTTCGCCGCGGCAGATGCTCGGCCTGATCGGGCCCAACGGCGCCGGCAAGACCACGTTGTTCAATTGCCTCAGCCGGCTCTACACGCCCGGGAGCGGCGATATTCTGTTCGAGGGACGCAGCATCCTCGACAAGCCCCCGCACCGGATCGTCGAGATCGGCATCAGCCGCACGTTCCAGAACCTCGCCCTGTTCGCGCGGATGTCGGTGCTCGACAACGTGCGGGTCGGCGCCCATCGGCGGGGCCGCAGCGATTTCTTCAGCGACGCGCTGCATCTTCCCCGGGTGGTGCGCCAGGATCGCGAGCTCGAGCAGGCCGCCTGGGGTCTCCTCGATTATCTCAACCTGCGCGAGGTCGCCCATCAGCGGGTGATCGACCTGCCGTTCGGCGTCCAGAAGCGGGTCGAGCTGGCGCGGGCGCTCGCCGCCGATCCCAAGCTCCTGCTGCTGGACGAGCCCGCCAGCGGCCTCAACCATCACGAGGTCGAGCAGCTCGGCGGGTTGATCCGCCGCATCCGCGACGAGCGCCACGTCGCGGTGCTGCTGGTCGAGCATCACATGAACCTGGTCATGTCGATCAGCGACAGGGTCGTTGCGCTCGATTTCGGCCGCAAGATCGCCGAGGGCACGCCCGGTGAGGTACAGGGCGATCCCGAAGTCATCCGTGCTTATCTCGGGACCACGTCATGAGCGCCTTGCTCGAGATCCGAGGGCTGTGCGCATTCTACGGCCGCACCCAGGTGCTGTTCGGGCTCGATCTCGACGTGGCGGAGGGCGGCGTCACCACGCTGCTGGGCGCCAACGGCGCCGGCAAGACCACCACGCTGCGCGCCGTATCGGGCATGCTGCGCACCACCGGCGACATCCGCTTCGCGGGAGAGCGCATCGCCGGGCGCGCGATCGAGGACATCGTGCGCCTCGGCATCGCCCATGCGCCGGAAGGCCGCGGCACGTTCGTGCGGCAGACCGTCGAGGAGAATCTGCAGATCGGCGCCATGGCGCGCAACGGCCGCGCCGCGATCGCCGCCGACATGGAGCGCGTCTACGGCTATTTCCCCCGGCTCAAGGAGCGCCGCCATCAGCAGGCCGGCACGCTGAGCGGCGGCGAGCAGCAGATGCTGGCGGTCGGCCGCGCGCTGATGCTGCGCCCGAGGCTGATGCTGCTCGACGAGCCCTCGTTCGGTCTCGCCCCGCTGATCGTGCGCGAGCTGTTCGAGATCTTCCGCGTGCTCAATCGCGACGAGAAGGTCAGCATGCTGCTGGTCGAGCAGAACGCCTCGCTGGCGCTGGACTTCGCCGCCGACGTCTACCTGATCGAGACCGGCCGCCTGGTCATGACCGGGCCGGCGCACGAGCTGCGCCGCGACGAGACCATCCGGCGATCGTATCTCGGCTATTAGGGGAGCGCGATGGAACTACTGCTGCACCAGGTGCTGGCCGGGCTGGCCACCGGCGGCATCTATGCCTGTCTGGCGCTTGCCCTGGTCATGATCTACCAGGCGATCGACCATCTCAATTTCGCCCAGGGCGAGATGGCGATGTTCTCGACCTTCATCGCCTGGCAGCTCATGGAGCTCGGGACGCCGTACTGGGTGGCGTTCGTGACCACCCTGGCGATCTCCTTCGTCGCCGGGGTGCTGATCGACCGCGTGCTGTTCCGGCCCATTCACGACGCGCCGATCCTCAGCCACATCGTGGTGTTCATCGCGCTGTTCGGCATCCTCAACAGCCTCGCCGGATTCATCTGGGACTTCAACGTCAAGAATTTTCCGACGCCGTTCGGCTCCCGGCCGCTGCTGGGCAGCGGCCTGATCAGCTCGCACGACGCCGGAATGATCGGCGTGACGATCCTGCTGCTGGTGTTTCTCTATGTCTTCTTCCGCCACACCCGTATCGGGTTAGCGATGCGGGCCGCGGCCGCGAACCCGCAATCGGCCCGGCTTGCCGGGATCCGGGTCGGCTGGATGATCGCGCTCGGCTGGGGCATGGCGGCGGCGATCGGCGCGGTCGCCGGCATGCTGATCGCTCCGGTGGTGTTTCTCGAGCCCAACATGATGACCAGCGTGCTGCTCTACGGCTTTGCCGCCGCGGTGGTCGGGGGGCTGACCAGCCCGGGCGGGGCGGTGATCGGCGGGTTCGCGGTCGGCATCATCGAGAATCTCGCCGGCACCTTCATCCCCTACGTCGGCCGCGAGCTCAAGCTCACCATTGCGCTGTTCCTGATCGTCGCCGTGCTGCTGGTCAAGCCGAGCGGCCTGTTCGGACGCAGAGTGGTCAGCCGGGTGTAAGCCATGAAACAGGATCTCGCACCGGCTCACGAACTGACGGTACGCCGTCCGCTCCTCGGCAATCTGATCTCCAGCTGGCGCCCGCCGGCAATCGCGGCCGGGCTGGTCCTGATCGTGTTGCTGCCGTTCGTGGCCAAGAACTTCTTCGTCTTCCAGCTGACGCTGGCGCTGATCTACGCGATCGCCATCCTCGGCCTGAACCTGCTCACCGGCTTCAACGGGCAGTTCTCGCTCGGGCACAGCGCCTTCTATGCCATCGGCGCCTATACGGCGGCGATCCTCATGGACCA
>VAZU01000294.1 GCA_005884745.1 Alphaproteobacteria bacterium | reverse complement strand
CGGAGGCCTTCATTGTTGCCGACTTGGCAGACGAAGCAAGCTGCAGGCGCCTTATTACGGTACTTACTCGAATGCCACGCCTATTTTGTTCCCGGAACGCCGGACCACGCGGCATTGTTTGGTGGTTTTGTCGCCTTCGAACAGAAGGCAAAAGCGAGGTGGAATGTCGATTGGGCTCTCAATCACCAGGCCCGCGCCAGTTGCAGAAAGATCGCGCACTACGCAGTCGATGGGTTCGCCGTGATAATGTACGATTTTAGCCGCCTTGAGGGTGCGCCGGCGGGGGGTCTTTCTGTCCTCATAAACGGCAAAAATGAGGTCCAGCACTCGCGATCTTTTTACTTCGCCTGCCATACCCGCATCCTTTTGCGCCGAACCGATTGTTGACGTTGCCGATTGAGATGCGGTTCAGTACGGCAGCTCAAAGAGGGCTCGCTGATCGAAGCCGGTCCAGAGCGCAGTGGTGGCAATATCGGTAGCTGGTCATGGCGCGCTTCCACTCGATCAGAAGGGTAGTTATGGATTAACTATTCGGACAGGTGCGTAGTGCCACGAGATCACGCTTCTCGCTGCGCCGGTTTTTTCACCGACGCCTCCCCGGAAGCGATCATCTCAGCATCGTCGGCACATCACGGCCGAAGCGGACCACGCTGACGCTGTCCGCGCGGTCGAGCTTTCCCCCGCGCGAGTCGTCATCGGCGCCGGCTTCGAGCTCGCGCAGTCCCCGCAGCATCAGCGAGATCGAGCCCAGGCGCCGGGCGAGCGCCAGCATCTCCGCCTGCGGGACCGCCAGCTCGAGCGTCGCGATCTTGCCGATGACCACCCGCTGCCCGTTCTTCTCCTCGACCGTCTGATCGATGGCGAGCACGCGCACGTTGGTCAGGATGGTCTCGCTCTGAAAGTCCTCGCCGTGGCTTTTTCGAGTGAGAATGACATCGACGTGGTCGTTGGGGAGAATGAAGCCGCCCACGCCGGCCTCCGGCGTAATGTCGGTGGCGATGGCGCGCATTCCCGGTCGGATCAGCGCCGCCATGTAGCCGGAGCCGTCCGCCCGGATCACCTTGGCCTTGAGGATCGGTTCGCCGCTGGTGAAACCGCCCCGCGTGATGGACCCGGCAATCTGGCCGACGATGCCCGGGTTGTCGACCTGGCGGAAATATTCGGAGCTCGTCGCAGTCGCCGGCCAGGGTTGCCATTGCACCTGCTCGGGAGTCAGCCGGCGCCCGACTTCGATGTCGGTCTTGGCGACGAGAATGTCGACCATCGCCACTTGGGGCAGCGGCGCCGGCGGCGGCGCGACCGCCTCTCCGGATCGCATCACCAGCACGGCGGCAATTCCGCCGGCACCCAAGGCCAACGTCAGCACCGCGATCTGCGCGCGTCTCATTCGCAGCCTCCGTTGGTCCGGAGTGGATCAAAGAAACGTCAATGCATGGTTAAGAGCTTGGATCAAATAGCTTATTTCGACGGCTCAGCACGGCTCCAAGCCTCGGCCCCCGACCGATTCCTCGTTTCGGTTTGTAAGCGGCGGCAGTTGTCGGCGAATCCGCACTGCTGTTCCGGGTATCCAAGCAACGCCTCGGCCTGCATCTGTTCGTCTAGGGCCGAATGCAAGCGCGCTTACCCTCACACTAAGCGGATCAGGGAAAATCGAGACAGCGACTGACGTCTATACCTCCACCACCACGTATTCTTCCTCGACGGTGACCGCGAAGGTCTCGGCCCGGTACGGTCCTTCCACCAGACTGCGGCCGGGCTCGGTCCCCACCTCGTAGGTCTTGGCCCGGGTCCGCGCCGGGTCGCACCAGGATTTGCCGGTGCGAACGTCGAACTCCCAGCCGTGCCAGGGACAGCGCAGGATCTCGCCCTGCCGGCTGTAACGGTAGGCGCCGGGCTCGCTCGATTCGACGAGCCCGATCAATCTTCCTTCG
>VAZU01000064.1:30959-35867 GCA_005884745.1 Alphaproteobacteria bacterium | reverse complement strand
AAGGATCTCGAGGTCACCGTCGGAGGGACGTGGCTCGAGGCGCGCTTGGCCGATCTCCACGACGAGCTCGGCCGGTGCGGGCTGCGCATCCGGCCGCATGCCTGGATCTCGGATGAATGGTTCAGCCCCGACATAACGCCGGGCATCGCCATTCCGTTTTATCTGACCCATCCCCGCCTGATGCGGCTCGAGCGCAAAATGATCATCGACGTGGAAGGGGGGGCCGCGCCCGAGTGCATGCGCATTCTGCGTCACGAAGCCGGGCACGTCGTGCAACATGCCTATCAATTGCACCGCCGCCGGCGCTGGCGAGAATTGTTCGGCCGATCCTCGACCCGCTATCCGAGTTACTATCGGCCGGACCCCGCCAGCCGCGACTACGTCCATCATCTGCGGCTGTGGTACGCGCAGAGCCACCCGGACGAGGATTTCGCCGAGACCTTCGCGGTCTGGCTCGCGCCCCGTTCGGACTGGCGCAGGCGGTACGTCGGATGGCCGGCGCTGCGTAAGCTGCAATACGTCGACAAGCTGATGGCTGAGATCGCCGAGAAAAAGCCGTTGCTCACGCGCCGGCTGCGGGTCGATCCACTGAGCCGTCTCACCCAGACGCTCGCGGAGCACTACGAGAAAAAGCAGGCGCGCTACGTGATCGATCATCCGCGGATCTACGACAGGCAGCTCCGTCGCATCTTCTCCGATGATCCCAGGCACCGCCGGTCGATGGCGGCTTCCACCTTCCTGCGACGCAACCGCGCCAACATCCGACGCGTCGTTTCCAAATGGACGGGCGAGTATCAGCTGACATTGGACGCCGTGTTCGATGATATGATCGGGCGATGCCGCGAGCTGAATTTGCGCGCGGTCGGCTCCAAGCGGGAGCTGAAGACGCACTTCAGCGTGTTGTTGACCGCGAAGACCATGGATTCTCTCTACAGGCCCCCGCGGCGGTGGCTCGCGCTATGAAGCGGCTTCGCGTTCTGGTGCTCCTGCATCCGGACCTGATGCCGCCGGACTCGGTCGAGGGCCGCAGCGAGCAGGAAATCCACAGGTGGAAGACCGAGTATGACGTCGTGAGCACGCTGCGCGAGGCCGGCCACGAGGTGCGGCCGCTCGGCGTGCAGGACGAGCTCAAGCCGATCCGCGACGAAATCGAGAGCTGGAAACCGGACGTCGTCTTCAATCTGCTCGAGCAGTTCCACGGCGAGGCCGTCTACGACCAGAACGTCGCCAGCTATCTCGAGCTGCTGCGCATTCCCTATACCGGCTGCAATCCGCGCGGGCTCATGCTGGCGCGCGGCAAGGATCTGGCCAAGAAGCTGCTGGCCTATCACCGCATCCCGTTGCCGGCATTCGCCGTCTTCCCGATGCGGCGCAAGGTCCGGCGTCCGCCGCGCCTGGGATTGCCGCTCATCGTCAAGAGCCTGAACGAGGACGCCTCCTACGGCATCGCGCAGGCGTCGGTGGTGGAGTCCGACGAGAAGCTTGCCGAGCGCGTCGGCTTCATCCACGAGCGGATCGGCACCGCGGCCATTGCCGAGCAGTACATCGACGGCCGCGAGCTCTACGTCGGCGTGATGGGCAACGACCGGCTCCGCGTCCTGCCGGTCTGGGAGCTGGAGTTCGGCAGCATGGCACAGGGCGCGAGACTCATCGCCACCGAGAAGGTCAAGCACGATCCCGAATACCAGGAGCGCCGCGGCATCCTGCACGGGCCGGCAAAGGACCTCCCGCCGCAGCTCGGCGCCCGGATCGAGCGATCCGCCAAGCGCATCTACCGGACGCTCGAGCTCGACGGCTACGCCCGCATCGATTTCCGCCTCTCGGCCGACGGCATCCCCTACTACATCGAAGCCAACCCCAATCCCGAGATCGCGCGGGTCGAGGAGTTCGCCGCGGCGGCGTTGCAGGACGGGCTTGCGTATCCCGATCTGCTGCATCGGATCGTGACGCTGGGCATCAGCCGGGCAGGACCTGCGGAACGCGAGCATTGAGCCGCGCGCCGTCCGCGCCGGACCGCTAGCACTCGGTCCTCCATTTTTCCATGGCAGCAATGCCGTTCAGGCATGACGGCCTTCTCGGTTGCTTTCGTGCTTCCAGGGCCGCAATTCGCAAGATCATGATCGCTGACGCGTGAACTACGCACGAATCGCTCTGCATGTTGATTGTTCCCTGATTGTGACGGCGCTTGCCGCCACCGCATGGCCGCATTCCCTCGCGCAAGTCCGCTCCGGGCGCGGGCGCGCGTCAAGTTGCGTAACCGGAGTACGATCATGATTCTTGCTTCCGAGCGCGGCAGCAAGATCGAGGCGGCTTAATTTGATTATCGCTGGTAGTCAAACTGAGATAGCGCAGAGGATTTCGCAGGAAAGATTTAGTTACGGAGTGGATTTCAGTTTAAGATCTGCTAGCCTATCTCTCAGCGCAGTCATAAAATCGGCATTAGGAGCGCGCGCTCCAATCCGATACTCTGGATCTCTCTCTTCCCACAACGCACTCCCTGCGAATGCTTGGCTTTCGGGTGCTCCGACGAGCCACCGTATCGTGGGGTACTTTAGTCTCAAAAACCGAACGAGCCGCGCGTCCGCGATAATTTGAGCATCGGTCGGAGGCATGGCACCGCTTCCGACATTGCTAATGCCCACAGCGTGCATGTCCATTCCGGTCTCCTGCTTAGCTATGTAAAAGTCATTCATGATGCTGTAGATATTGCCGTCTCTATCGATCAGGTAGTGGACGGATCGATTGAGTTCCGATTCGCCAACATCTGCTGAAGCCTTCTTACCGTGAGACATCACGGCGGGGCGCAATTCCTCGTAGGAGGAGGCAAGTGTGTTGTTCTCAGACATATGAACGACGACTATTTTTGGAACGAGTTCAATGCTTAATAACGACAGGCCATAATGGTTTAGGATGTATTGCTGGGTAAGTCTTATACGCAAGTCATCGAAGATGATGGGTTTTTCGAAAATGGCCAAAGCGCCCTCTTGTGCCTGAACTACCTGAGGAACAACTTTTGCCATCCTCGGAATAAATGGTCCTACAGTCTCCAATGACCTCTGCACCGCGCTGCATATGTTGTTAGAAATCTCGCGCAAGAATATCGGGTTTGAGCTCAAAGTTTGAAAGGTCTGTGGCAAAAGTTCTATCCGTGCCCCCCAGAATCCTCCTGTGGCACTTGTATCGGATACCTTGAAGGGCGTCTGATGAGACATGAAGGTCCCTTGTAACGCTGCATTAAAATCGAGGGCAGCTGACAGAAAGCTGTCCTCGTGAATGGCGAACAATTCAAGATCTGCTCGAGCCACGTCATGAGGATCGATGAAAGTCCACGCGATGGAATTCTCATCTCCGAGAACTAGGTCGATGATCAAGTCCACATTATCTCTGAATTCATCCGCCTCATTAGCGTTAGGCTTATGTCTGCATTCCACCGAAACCTTAGGTTCGGCCAGGCATGCGCACAACGCGGCCTTCAGGAATCGGGAGCTTATAATCGAGCCCGGTGCGCGCACAAGTAGTCCGCGCCCGAGTGCCCCCAATTCCCGTGCCGGATGAAGCTCGTCCAAATAATAGGCATTGCACAACTCCACTGGGGCCATGACGCTCGGCTTATAGGCTGCAGAGAGAGTCGACCAGCCTCTGCGATTCGAATATTTTTCGAGTTTTTCGGTGCTAAATGGATACCCGTGGCGAGCATAGATCGAGTTTCTCAGCAGATACAATTGAGGCTTATCAAGCTTGGCGAGTTCACTGTCTTTATAGCGGTGAAGGAGCTGTAGCGAGGATCGATTGAGAAGCTTTTCGAAAGGATCGTTTATCCGGAGAAGTTGCCCATCTTCTAGCCTATTCAACTCAATGTCGTTAATCCTGCTCCACAGAAACTCCTTATTCTGTCGATCGATACTTGTTTCTGGCAATTCCACCAGATCGTTATACTGGGTCGCATGGTTGTTCGGAAATATTGTCTTGTCCATTAAACAGGTCTGCATCCACTTTGGCCCCTTTTTGAGATGACCCAGATACCCGTCAATTTGGTACACGGCGAGCTCGAGGCGGCCTGTAGTCCAGGAATCAACTGCGTTCTTGTCCAGAAGAGTGGGAAACGGATGTTGCCTAGTCTGGAGATAGGCGTGAGTACGCAGGTAGCCTGTGGCCTGAGAACTGAGGTCTTGAAAATTGGCGACGAAGGTCGCAGTTGCGGCCGTCAACCCCCCGATCGTGACAAGGAGCCATTTGACATTCGCTTGCAAAAACGAAAAGACCTTTTTGCAAATCTGAACAGCCTTCGCCGATCGGAGGGTGATTTTCAGTTGGCTATTCCGTCCTTGACCCCGCGGCTTCCTTGCCATTACTAGTTCTGCCTCTCTGGAAGTTGGGGCGATTCCCTGTCAAACTGAGGCGGGCGGTCCGGCCGCATCTTGAAGTCAGTCAGCTCGAACTGCTTGCAACAGTTGCATAATTCACCCGTAAGGTAAAGGCGGTCGCTGCTCCTATGAGCCGGCACTCTATCATGAGTTGGCATGTAACCTGCTCGCAGGCCCATCGCAGCTCGCATCCGTGGCGTTCCCATTTGCCTGTCTGCGTAGAAACTGAATGATAATGAAGGCGGTAGTTTTAGCGCTGCTGGCCTATTGCTCTCTGGGGATGACATCTGTGTCAGCTGATCCGGCACTCGACGCTTTAGTGGGCGCCTACCCTGATCATCTGATAAGCCACGACCAAGATTCGGTGACGTGGACGGATGGAACTGTGATGTCGGTTGCTGGCACCCGGAAAGAACGGAGCTTCCAGGAACTGTTGAATGCTCCGAGCATTTTGGACCAATTTGCAATTCCCTATCGACTTGGGATGAAATTCAAGGCCCCAGCGCTGAATGAGGACCCGGGACGCATTCGCAACGAAACCTTC
>VAZU01000064.1:13790-30906 GCA_005884745.1 Alphaproteobacteria bacterium | reverse complement strand
GCCGGTTGCATGGTTATCGCGGTACGGCGGTGGCACGCTGATGGCGACAAGCGTGAATGGAGTTGCAGAAAAGCTCAATGAGGTTTCGCACGAGCTCGAAACGCTACCTCGGAGTCTTATGAAATATCTGGTTCCTTCGGCAGGTACATATAAGTGCCGCCCCATCGCTGGAACCGGCCGGGTGTCCGTCCACTCCTATGGGGCAGCGATCGATATCAACGACCACTACGGCGATTATTGGTTGTGGGAAAAGAACAAAACGGGGCGCTTCGAGTGGAGAAACCGTATACCGCCTGAAATTATTGATATCTTCGAACGCCATGGATTCATCTGGGGTGGGAAATGGTATCATTTCGACACGATGCATTTCGAATATCGTCCCGAGTTAATCGAATTCGCCAGACACGGTTGGCTCCGGCAGGATTAATATCCGAGAGCGATGGAACCGCGCCTACCATTGCGGTGATCTGAGCCCCATCGGTTGCTCAAATCCCCCGAACCAACCGTGGAGCGGGGTGGGGAGCCGTAAAGGGAGCGGTGGAGTAGGAGACTGGCTGTCTCGCATAATCAGAATATCATGAAACCTATCCCCATGGCGAAGCTTCCGTCCGGCGAGCCGGTGCCCACGCTGGGGCAGGGCACCTGGAACATGGGCGAGGACCGCCGGCGGCGCAGAGCGGAGATCGCGGCGCTCAACCTCGGTCTCGATCTCGGCATGAGGCTGATCGACACCGCGGAAATGTATGCCGACGGCGGGGCGGAAAAGATCGTCGGCGCGGCGATCGCGGGACGCCGCGATGAGGTTTTTCTCGTCAGCAAGGTGCTGCCCGAGCACGCGACGCGGCGCGGCACGATCGCGGCGTGCGAGCGCAGTCTGAAGCGGCTCGATACCGACCGGATCGACCTCTATCTGCTGCACTGGCGCGAGCAGGAAGTCGAACTCGCCGAGGTGCTCGAAGCGTTCACGGCGCTCGTGCGCGCCGGAAACATCCGCCACTGGGGCGTGAGCAATTTCGACGTCGAGGATATGCAAGAGCTCCTCCGGCTTCCCGGCGGCAAGGCGGTCGCGGCCGACCAGGTGATGTACAACCTCAATCGGCGCGGCATCGAGCACGATCTCCTGCCCTGGTGCCGCCGGCGGCGCATCCCGGTCATGGCCTATTCACCGCTCGACGAGGGCAGGCTCGTGCGCTCACTCGATCTCAAGCGCATCGCGCAACAACTTGGGGCGACGCCGAGCCAGGTGGCGCTCGCCTGGCTCCTTCGGCAAAACAACGTCATCGCCATTCCGAAATCCGCGAGCGAGGCCCATGTGCGCGAGAATTTCGCCGCGCTCGACCTGCGCCTGGGCAAACAAGATCTCGCGGCGCTCGATCGCGCGTTTGCGCGACCCAAGCGAAAGCTGCCGCTGGCGACGACGTGACCCCGACAGGGGTATTCGCTAGGGTGCGGCCCGAAAGCCCATCTCGCCGCCGAGCACCAAACCGGGAGGCGTGACGTGCAGTTGAAGGAGCAGCTTGCCGCGACCCGCGCTCGCTGGGGATTTCTGACGCTCTACCAGAAATTCGAGCACGTCGTCGTGCTCATCCTCACCGGCCTGATCGGGATCGTGATCGTGTTCGCGGTCTGGAACCTGATGCTGAAGATCGTGCTCAGCATCGTGGTCTCCGGCTCGTTCGATCCCACCGACTATTCGGTGTTTCAGGCGATCTTCGGGATGATCTTCACCGTCATCATCGCGCTGGAGTTCAAGCGATCCTTGCTGGTGCTGGCGGAGCGCCGGGACAACGTGGTGCAGGTCCGCAGCGTGATCCTGATCGCGCTGTTGGCGGTCGTGCGCAAGCTGCTCATCCTCGACGTCGCCGCGACCGAAGCCCTGCAGCTGTTCGCGCTCGCCGCGGCGATCCTGGCACTCGGCGGGGTCTATTGGCTGATGCGCGCTCCGGACCCGCCCGAGCGCAAACAGCCGGTACCATGATTGGCGGAGGATGCCAGCGAGCAGCCTAGCCGACCTTCACTTCGCTGATCTGAATGGTCGGCGGAATGTCGGTGTAATTGGGGATGTCCGCCATGATCTCCTTGGCGTGCGGGCCGAAAGCGGCGCGGAACGCCTCGACCGAATCGCAATAGAGATGGCCCGCAGCGGCAAAGCCGGGCTTGGAGCCGGGGGCGCCGCCCTCGATGCCGTAATCGACCGCGATCTTCTTGCACGCCGCGCCGAGTTTTTGCTGCACCATCGGCATGTGCTTCTTGCAGTAATAATCGATGTCGAACTTGCTGCCCTGGTCGCTCGGGTAGAGCACGCTCACCTTGATCATGGGTTCCTCCCTGCTGTGATAGTTTGGTAGCCCGGATGGAGCGGAGCGAAATCCGGGAACCCCGCATTCCGCTTCGCTCCATGCGGGCTACAAGGCGGTGTCCGCATCGGCGCGCTCGCGTTCGAGCCGCCGGTAGACATAAGGCTCCTCGCGCCGCTCCTCGGCAAGCGTCGCGACGATGGCGTGCTTGGGGGACAGATGGCACACCGGATCGGTCGCGCGCGCGTCGCCGGTCAGCGCGAACGCCTGGCAGCGGCAACCGCCGAAATCCTCAAACCGGCGCGGGCAACTCGCGCACGGCTCTTGCATCCAGTCGGTGCCCCGGAAGGCGCGGAATGCGGGCGAGTTTTCCCAGATCTCCGCCAGCGAACGCCCGCGTACCGACCAGAATTCAAGGCCCGGAATGCTCTCCGCCGCATGGCAAGGCAGCACCTTGCCGGCCGGCGTCACGTTGAGCGAGCGCCGGCCCCAGCCGCCGACGCACGGTTTTGGAAACCGCGCGTAATAATCCGGCACCACCGCGTCGATGACGATGCGGCCCTGGTGGCGGGCGCGCAGCGTCTCGACGGCCACGACCGCGCGCTCGACCTGCGCGCGGGTCGGCATCAGCGCCGCGCGGTTCTTGAGCGCCCAGCCGTAATATTGCACGTGCGCGATCTCGACCCGGCTCGCGCCGAGCTCGATTGCCAGCTCCACCATGTCGGCGACGTGATCGATATTGGCACGGTGCATCACCGCATTGATGGTGAGGGGCATCTTGTGCCGCACGACTTCGGCCGCGAGCATGCGCTTGCGTTCATAGGCGCCCGCATAGCCGGCGATATGGTCGGCCGAGTTCGGCTGATGGTCCTGGATCGAGATCTGCACGTGATCGAGCCCGGCGTCGGCGAGCGCGGCGAAGCGCTTCGGCGTCAGCCCCACCGCGGACGTGATCAGATTGGTGTAGAGCCCGGCCTGATGCGCCGCCGCGGTGATCTCGGCAAGGTCGCGCCGCGCCGCCGGCTCGCCGCCGGAAAGATGCACCTGCAGCACGCCGAGCCCGGCCGCCTCGCGAAACACCCGGGACCAGGTCGCGGTGTCGAGCTCGCCGCGATCGAGCGCGAGCGGGTTCGAGCAATAGGGACAACCGAGCGGACAGCGATGGGTCAGCTCCGCGAGCAGGCCGAGCGGCTTGAAGACGGGTTCCGCCGCATTCATCGGTCAGAGCTCCAACAGTTTCTTGTCCGCAAGCGAGCGAAGCAGCGCCGAGACGTCGGCCAAAATCCGCTCGCGCGGCGCCGAATAGGTTTTCGCCAGATCGTCGATGATCGCGTCGAGCGTCGCCTCGCCGGTGCAGCGCTTGAGAATCTCGACCGCGATCGGATCGGGCTTGAACACCCGCTCCGGCGCCAGCAGCACCAGCCCGCCGTGCGCCTCGTTGTGCACGAGGCGCACGCCGTGCGGCAGCCGCGGCTTGGCGTCGGGGGAGATGGGCGCAGTTTGGGAAGAGTCAGTCACGTTCCCTCACACGAATGCCCATATTCCGCCCCACCCGATCGCGCTTTGCGCGATCGACCTCCCCTGAAGGGGAGGTAAAGCGCGCTTGCGGCCCAGCCCTGCATTTTCACTCCTTCGGCACGAAGGCGCCGGGCGGAACGTGTTTTGGCGCCACATAGGCATGATCGAGCGCATCGAGCATCGCCCACAGCACGTCGCATTTGAACTCGAGCGCGGCGAGCACCGCTTGCTGGGCATCGGGCGTCGACGCGTTGGCCTTGACGTAGGCGAGCGCAAAGCCGGAGTCGCGCTCCGCCTGCGGCGGCCGTTTCTCGAAATAGGCGAGCGTTTCCCGCGTGACGAAATCGTAACCCTCGAGCATGCCTTCCACGCGCTCGCCGATGATGGCCGGCGAGAACAGCTCGGTGAGCGAGGAGGCGACCGCCTCCAACAGCGAGCGCTCGCGCACGAAGCGCACATAAGCATCGACCGCGAACCGCGTGCCCGGCAGGATGCCGCGGGTCGAGATCACGTAATCGGGATCGAGCCCCAATCCGCCGGTGAGTTTCAGCCAACGCGCAATGCCGCCTTCGCCCTCGGCGGTGCCGTCATGGTCGACGAGACGGCTGCGCCACTCGCGCCGGACCGCCGGATCCTCGCAGCGGGCGATCAGGCCCGCATCTTTCAGCGGGATCATCGCCTGGTAATAATAACGATTGAGCGCCCAGGCTTGCACCTGGCCCTTGCTGCACTTGCCGCCGTGCAGCATGCGATGGAACGGATGCAGGTTGTGATAACGCCGTGCGCCGATGTCGCGCAGCCTCGCTTCGAGCTCGTCGGCGGAGAGCAGCTTCACAGCACGATCTCCATACCGTCCTCGGCGATCTCCCATCCGGCCGCTTCGACCCGGCGCCGCTCGGGCGAACCGTCGACCAGCACCGGATTGGTATTGTTGATGTGGATGTAGATACGCCGTCCGGGAAGCCCGGCAAGGTGTTCGAGCGAGCCGTCGGCGCCGTCGATCGGCACATGGCCCATGCGACGTCCGGTCTTGGTTCCGGTCTCCTTGCGGATCATCTCATCGTCCGTGAACAGCGTCCCGTCGAACAGCACGATGTCGGCGCGGGAAAGCCGGGCATGCAGCGCCGCGGGAATCGCGGCGGCGCCGGGCACGAAGGCGAGTCGGCGCTTTCCCGCGCGAACCTCGATGCCGACGCTGAGCCCGGTTTCGCCGCCGATCTCCGGCGCGTCGCCCTCGACGTAGAGCGGCGGCTTGCCCGGCACCGCGAACATTTCCGCTTCGATGCCGCCCGGCAGGCTGAACGGCGCGCCCGGGCGCACGGCAATTCGCGATACCAGGCCCGGAGCCAGCACGCCGAAAATCGGATTGGCGTCGATCAGCCCGAGGGTCTCGGCGGTTCCATGGAGCGCAAACTCCTGGCGCTCGCGCAACGTCAGCAGCCCGGCGATCTGGTCGACTTCGCCCCCGGTCAGCACCACGGCCTTGACCGGGCTGCTCCGCAACGCTCCCCGAGGGTGCAATGCCGCCGTGCGATCGAGCTGGGATTTCAGGTCCGGTGCGGCGTTCAGGATCGTCCACTGCTCGCCGTCGGCCGTAATGGCAACGCTGGCCTGGGTTCGCGCCCTCACTCGCGGGTCGCGCGCCCAGGCCAGGCGACACACGTCCGAGAACGACCGCGGTCAGGTGCCGGCCGCGCAGAGCAGCCGGAAGGGCTTGCTCAGAACTCGGCCGGCAGATAGCCGTTTATCTCGAGGCCGATGCAGATTTCGACGAGGGTCGGGGTTGTCCAAGTCATGATTTTCCTCACCTTTTTCGGCCGCATCCACGGCGTCTTGTTTCAGGAGAAAACGGTAGCGCAGCCTCGGCACGAACGCAATAGAGCCAGCGCCATCGCGGGCACGCCTCATGCGTTCGCGGCAGCGGATGCATGCATTTGGCTGATAACTCCGGGTCCTCCTTGGTGATCCGAGAGGGTTGCCCGGGCGCGGCGGTATGATCGTGCTATGAATGTCGGCCGGGAACCTTTTCGGGTTACGGAAATCGTTGGGTCGTGTTTCGAAATCGATGTGAGGGCGGCATGGCCAAGCTGGTGAACATGGGCAATCGGCGCGCGGCACGCGGATCGGCCGGCGAACCGGGGCGGGATCTCCGACCCTCGCGTAGCGAGGCGGAAGATGCGGTGCGCACCCTGATCCGCTGGGCCGGGGACGATCCCGATCGCGAGGGGTTGCGCGGAACGCCGGGCCGGGTCGTGCGCGCCTACGAGGAATGGTTCTGGGGCTATACCGAGGATCCGGCCGAATATCTGCAGCGGACCTTCGAGGAGGTGGCCGGCTACGACGAAGTGGTGGTGCTGCGCGACATCCGCTTCGAATCCCATTGCGAGCATCACATGGCGCCGATCGTGGGCCGCGTGCACGTCGGCTATCTGCCGCGCAACCGCGTGGTCGGTATTTCGAAACTGGCGCGCCTGGTCGACGCCTTTGCCCGCCGGCTGCAGATCCAGGAACGGCTGACAGCGGAAATCGCCAATACGCTCGACGAGATCCTCAAACCGCACGGCGTCGCCGTCGTGGTCGAAGGCGTGCACGCGTGCATGACCACCCGCGGGGTGCGGCAATCGGCCTCGACCATGGTGACGAGCCGCATGCTGGGGGTGTTCCGCGATCGGCCCGAAACCCGCCAGGAATTCCTCCCCTCCATCTGCTTTCACGGAGCGACGCACTCCGACGCGCTCTCGCTGTGATCCTCGGCTTTCACCGATCCGGAGCCCGTCGGTCGCGCGAAATCGGGTGGGCGGGCGGGGCCGTCACGGTACGATGCAAAGCGGCGATGATCGGCACGCCCGTGTCGGCGCAGAGAGCGGCGCGATGAAGCGAATATTTGCCCTGCTCGGCGTCTGGATTGCAGCTTCGGCCCTGCCGGCTGCCGCGCAGCCGCCGCGTGGCAGCGCCATGGCGGCCGCCACCACGGCGGCCGCGACCGGGAAGGAACGGCTGGGCGACAAGGCATCGGACAATCAGCGGGTCAACGATTGCCGCGTGCCGCCCGAGAAACGCGGTCCGAGCAAACGTCCCACCGAGTGCGCACAAAAGTGACGCTTTCGCCGCGAGGCTCGCGCGACGAGCCCGCGTCGATTTCCCACCATCATTGAGTTCGCGCGCAGATCGCCGGATACTCCCGCAAATCCATTCAGCCGGGAGGAAACCATGCGCGAGTTCTCACAAGCCGACCAGGTGCTCCGCGAGGCGGCCGAGGCCGGAGCGGTACCAGGCGTGGTCGCCATGGCGGCGACACGGGACGGTCCCGTCTACCAGGGTGCGTTCGGCAAGCGCGTGCTGCCGTCGGGCGCCGCCATGACCGTCGACACATTGTTCTGGATCGCCTCCATGACCAAGGCGATCACGTCGACCGCCGCCATGCAGCTCGTCGAGCGCGGCAAGCTCGCGCTCGACCGGCCGATCCGGGACGTGCTGCCGCAGCTCGCCGCAGCCAAGGTGCTGGAAGGATTCGACAGTGCGGGCGAGCCGAAGCTGCGCCCGGCCGGACGCGACATCACGCTTCGGCATTTGCTGACCCATACGGCGGGATTCGCCTACGACATCTGGAGCCCCGATCTCATCCGCTATCAGGAAAAAAAGGGAATCCCCGGCGTCATCAGCTGCCAGAATGTGGCGTTGACCACGCCGCTGCTGTTCGACCCCGGCGAGAGATGGAACTACGGCATCAACATCGATTGGGTCGGCAAGGCGGTGGAGAAGGTCAGCGGACAGAAGCTCGACGCCTATTTCCGCGACAACATCTTCGGGCCGCTCGGCATGCGGGATACCGGCTTCAAGCTCGATGCTGGCCGGCGCGCACGGCTCTCCGGCATGCATGCGCGCCAGCCCGACGGATCGTTGCAGGAAATACCGTTCGAGCTGCCCCAGGAACCCGAATTCCACATGGGCGGGGGCGGCCTGTACGGCACGGCGGGCGACTATCTCAAGTTCGAGCAGGCTTTTCTGCACGAGGGCCGCTTCAACGGCGCGCAGGTGCTGAAATCCGAGACCGTGCGATCGATGGCTCAGAACCACATCGGCGATCTCCATGTGCGCCTGCTCGAGACCGCCATGCCGCCTTATTCCAACGACGCGGAATTCTTTCCCGGCATGGTCAAGAAATGGGGCCTGGGATTCATGATCAACACCGAGCGCGTGCCGGGCCGCCGCGGCGCAGGGAGCCTCGCCTGGGCGGGGCTGGGCAATACCTATTTCTGGATCGATCCGGATGAGGGGGTGGCGGGCGTCATTCTCGCGCAGCTCATCCCGTTCGCCGATCCGAAGGTGCTCGCCCTGTTCGAACAATTCGAAACCGCAGTCTACGCGGCGCTGCACTAGGTCGAGCGCAATGCGGACGGCCGTCAGGCCCCGGCTCGAGCTTGCCGCCCTGGTGCTTGCCGCCGGCCCATGCTGCGCCGACGCCCAGACGCCGGAGCGGATCGCGCCGGATGTGGACTGGGCGAACGCCGAAATCGTGGCCGTCACCATGGTGAACTACGAATTTGTTCCGGACCGGCTCAGCTTTCGCCGTGGCGTGCCGTATCGCTTGCACCTGGAGAACCACGGATCCGAGATTCACGATTTTTCCGCGCCGGAGTTCTTCAAGGCGATCGAGCTGAGAAATCCGGAAGTGCTGGGTCCCTATGCGACGCGGATCGTGGTGCGGCTGAACGAAGCAAAGGACATGGATTTCATCGCGACGCGGGCCGGCTCCTACGAGCTGACTTGCGCCGACCACGACTGGGCCGGCATGACGGCTCGGATCACGGTCGAGTGATGCCATGCATCTAACAGAAAGGCCGTCGCTCGCGCGCATAGCAGGCAGCCGAACGGAACAAATTCTCGGCCATCAGCCCGGGCTCGGCGCCGGCGCGCGCTTCATAGATCGCCGCAACCGCATCGCCGACTTCGGCCGCCTCCGGGCTGCACTCGAGCGCGAAATCGGCGAGATGGCAGGCCAGGCGCAGGTCCCCGGATCGGGCCAGCTCCCGCGCGCGGCGAGCGAGCACGTCACCGCCGCCGCAAAGCTGCGCGATCTCCCGCGCCAGCGCCTCGCGCGACGCCGGCTTGAGCTCGCTCGGGCGTCCGTTCCACCAGCCGCCGTAAAAGCGGATGATGTTGCGGACGATGAACTCGGCTTCGTCGTAGACGGGCTGCAGCCAGGGCGAGCCCGACGCCGGAGGCTCTACGCGGTGCACGATGTCGGTGTGAGGCGGCGCTCCGTCGTTGAGCGCGGCGAGCGTCTGCTCGACGATCGCTTCCAGATATTCGGCGGTCTCGATCAGCATGCGCTGGATTTTCGCCGGATCGCGGACCACCGGGCCGCCGTGGCCGGGACAGAGGCTGCTGGGCGCGAGCGCCGCGATCCGGCGCAACCCGTCCGCCCAGTCCCAGGGATAGCGCTGCACCTTCTGCGGATTGCCGGCGTTCGGCACCGCGTTGATGATCAAATCGCCGGTGCACAGCACGGAGCGTTGTGGACACCAAACCCAGCAATGGTCGTCGGTCTCGGCGCGGCAGTGATGGATTTCGAACTCGAGCCCGCCGACTCGAAACGCGAAGTCGCGGTCGAACAGGGTGTCGGGCAGCAACTCGGGGCGGCGGAAATTGTCGTATTCCTCGCCCGCCTGCGTGCGCTCGGCGCTGCCGCCGAATTGCCGGGCATTGATGGCGGCATTGTAGCGGCGGGTTCGCTCGTATCGCTCGAAACGGTCGAGAATCGCCCGCTGGGCGATGATCCGCGGCTCGGGCTGTCCGGGTTGCAGGAACGCCGTAAGCCCGAAGGCATGATCGACGTGACCATGGGTGAAGATCGCGGTGTGGATCGGCGCCGCCGTCTTCTCGCGCAGCAGGGCGGCGAGCGCGGGCGCGAGCGGCGCCATTCCGGAATCGACCAGCACGATTCCCTCGTCGGTCTCGAACGCGGTAACCCCGCTGAATCGCGATTGGAACCAGGTCCGTTCCGCGACTTCGACCGGGCCGCCGGACCAGAAGAATTTCGCCTCCTCGGGGCTCTTGCCGCGCATCGCGCGAAAATGATCGGCGGCCTTCATGCTCCCTCCTCCCCGCAGGATTTCATCCATCGTGCCGACGCGATCGGCCGGCAAATCCGAGTTTTCCGTGTAGCACATCGGCGGATCGCGTGCCGGAGACGATGCGGCCTCAGCCGGCGGGAACCAGGTCGCGCCGACATAGTTGTTTGCAGGTACAAGCGAGAGCGGGAGGAGTTAGGAGCGTACATTGTTCACGACACTGGTCTTGATCTGCTCGCTGGCGATCACGCCCGATCTGCGCGAGTGCAATCGCAATAATGCCGTTCACGTGGTCCAGGTACCCGAACAATACGCGGTGCCCGGCTCCTGCTTCATGCATGGTCAGGCCTATGTGGCCGGGACCTCGATCGGCCAGCAATTGGCCGAAAACGAGAGCGTCAAAGTGCTCTGCATCAAGGGCACCACCCCGACCAAGAACGTCGGCTGAGCCGCTCACCGCTCGATTGCACGGCGGCCCCGCCCCGCCCGTCTGCGAACGCACGCGCCCGCCCGCGCCGGGCGGCGGCGCGCTTGCGCGGCCTTCATCCGCGATTGGCAATCGCGGCCCGCGTCCACTAGCATCGTGCCGAGCTGCGCGTGCCGGGGTGGTCGATGGCGGGGTGCGTTCGCGTCACTGCAGCAGGGATGCTGGTGCTCGTGCCCGCCGCGGCATGGGCCCAAGCTTCCCCGCGTGCCGTCGAGCTGCCGACCATCGAAGTCGTCGAATCCTCGCCGCTGTCGCCGGCCGATCTCGACCGCGACAAGGTTCCGGCAAACGTGCAGAGCTTGTCCGCGCCCGATTTCGACCACGCAAAATCGCCGGACTTGCTCCAGGCGATCGCGCAACATCTGCCCGGCGTCACGCTGAGCGACCAGACCGGCAACCCGTTCCAGCTCGACCTGAATTACCGGGGATTTACCGCCTCGCCGGTGCTGGGAACGCCGCAGGGCATCGCGGTTTATCAGAACGGGGTGCGCATCAACGAAGTGTTCGGCGACACGGTCAACTGGGACCTGATCCCGGAAATGGCCATCCAGCGCATGACGCTCGTTCCCAACAATCCGATCTACGGACTCAATGCGCTCGGCGGCGCGCTCTCGCTCGAGATGAAGAACGGCTTCACCTATCAGGGCGTCGAGGGTGAGGTGCGCGGCGGATCGTTCGGCCGGCGCGCCGTGGCCGGCCAGGCCGGGGGACAGAACGGCAACTGGGCGGCCTACGTCGCCGCCGACGCCACCAACGACGACGGCTGGCGCGACCATTCGCCCTCCCAGCTGCGCCGGATGTACGCCGACGTGGGTGCGCGCGATGACAAGAGCGAGTTCCACGTCAATTTCACCGGGGCTTCCAACGACCTCGCGGGCATCACCGTCACGCCGATCGAGCTGCTGAGCCGGCGCTGGAACAGCGTCTATACTTGGCCGCAGACCACGCAGAACGATCTCGCGTTCCTGACCGCAAACGGAAGCTACAAGGCGACCGACACGCTGTCGTTCCAGGGCAACCTCTACTACCGCGGATTTTGGCAGAGGCATGTGGACGCCAATACGTCGGAGGCGCAGCCCTGCACCGACCCGAAGTTGCTCTGCATCGGCGACAACACGACGTCCCTGATCCAGGGCCAGAAAGTTTCGAACCCCTTTCCCAGCGGGACGGTGTTCGGCGAGATCGATCGCACCCGGACCGCCGCAAACAGCTTCGGCGGGTCGTTGCAAGCGACGAGTACCCAGCGGGTGTTCGAGCACGACAACCATTTCGTCGTCGGCGCCAGCCTCGATCACGGCCGCGTGCAGTACACAGGCAACAGCGAACTCGGCACCATCGGCCAGGATCTGTTCGTCACGGGAACCGGCGTCTTCATCGACCAGCCGGCAGGAGACGTTGCGCCGGTCGCCCTGCTGGCGACGACACGCTACACCGGCATCTACGCCACCGATACGCTCGACGTGACGGCGAAGCTCGCGGTGACGGCCGGCGGGCGCTTCAACATCGCGCAGATCAAGCTCGAGGACGAGATCGGCACCGCGCTCAACGGCAACGAAACATTCTCTCGCTTCAATCCGGTGATCGGCGCGACCTATAAGATCGCGCCGGAGCTCACCGCTTATGCCGGCTATTCGGAGGCGAACCGTGCGCCGACCCCGCTCGAGCTCGGCTGCGCCGATCCGACGCGGCCGTGCCTGATCGACAATTTCCTGGTGTCCGACCCGCATTTGAAGCAGGTGGTCTCCCACACCTATGAGGCGGGCCTGCGCGGTCGGCTGGACCTGGGCGAGGGCCACGGCCGCCTGAACTGGAGTCTCGGCCTGTTCCGGACCGGCAATACCGACGACATCATCAATATTGCCAGCCCCGTCGCCGGACACGGATTTTTCCAGAACGGCGGCAAGACGCGGCGGGAAGGCCTCGAGGCCAGCGCATCGTACAAACAGGAGCGCTGGACCGCGTATGCCAATTACACCTTCATCGACGCGACCTTCCAGAGCCGGCTGACCTTGTCGTCGCCGAACAATCCCGCCGCGGATGCGAACGGAAACATCTTCGTCGTTCCCGGCGATCGCATCCCGGCGGTGCCGCAGCATCGGTTCAAGGCCGGCGCCGAATACGCAGTGACCGAGCCGTGGAAGATCGGAGCGGATCTCAACGTCGTCGGCAGCCAGTACCTGGTGGGCGACCAGTCCAACCAGAATCCGAAGGTGCCGGCCTATTGGGTGGTGAATCTCCACACCTCGTATCAGGTCTCCAAGCACGTCGAGCTGTTCGGACTGGTGCAGAACCTGTTCGATCGGCGCTATTACACGTTCGGGACGTTCTTCGATCCCCACGCGATCCCGTTCCTAGGACTGACCGACCCTCGCACCTTGGCGCCCGGCATGCCGCTCGCGGCCTATGCCGGACTGCGCGCGACGTTTTGATGCCTCAAAACTCCAGCCCGAATTGCACCTTGGCCTGATGGCGCTCGAAATTGGTCAGGTCGAGCGAGCCGGAAAAATTCGCGGCGCGGCCGGCAATCTGCGGGCTCCAGGCCGCGATCACCCACAGGCGTTTCGACAGTCGCGCATACAGCGTCGGGCCGAAGAACAGCGCCTGCCCGGCGAATTTTTCGAGCGCGAAACCCTGATAGGCGCGCAGATAACGGGCTTCGGCACCGATGAGAATGCCCGGCTCGATTTGGACCATCAGTCCGGCGGCGGGCCCGAACGTGGCCTCGCGCGACCAGGCGCCGGTGAGGCGCGAGTGCGTCGCCTCGGGCTGGCAGACGAGGTTGAAGGCGGCGAGCACCCGATCGGGCACGAGCTCCTTGTCGAGCAGGAGCGAGAGATCGGCGCCGTAGCGGTCGACCGGCTCGCCGCTCGTGGGGTCGACACGGCCCCAGTGCGGCTCCGCGTCGATGGCGAGCCCAAATCCCGCCTGTTGGCGCTCGATCAGCCGGTATCGCAGATCGAACGAGAGCGAATCGAAGGCGCCTTGCCGGCGGTCCTCGAGCCCGGCAATACGCGAAATATCGTGATAGGCCGCGGACAAGGTTGCCGAAGCGCGCAGATTCTCGATCGGTACGAACTCGGCTTCGAACGCCGGAGCCGCGGCGAAATACGATCCGGGCCGCTTGCCCCAGCGCGCGACGGTCTCGGCTTCGATCTCCTTGTCGCCGGGCTCGCCGACGTCGGTGCCGATTATGAACCCGAACAAATGCTCGGTATCGATGCGCTGCGCGTGGGCGACGGAAGACCATAGCATTGCCGCAAAGATGGCAGCTGCAGCGAAGCTTGTTCGCTGTGAGCGTGCCTCGGCAGAATCGAACAAACACCCCCCTCCCCATCCCTCCCCCACAAGGGGCGAGGGAGCAGAACGTGGCTCGGTTGGAGTCAAATGCGATAGGCCTGCTTCTCGAGGGGGAGGTGTTCGGAGCCAGCCGCTAAGCACGTGCGATCTCATAAGCGCCATCTCAGTCCGTACCCGCCAGCAAGGCGAGCGCCGCCGCGGGCGCGCAATGAGACGCCGCCGCGCGCGCATGCGGCGCGACATCGAGCAAGCTCTCGAAGCCGACGCAGGTGCGGCCGAGACGGCGCGCGACTTCGCCGATGATCGCGCCACCGATGCCGGCCGCGACGATCGGCGCCTCGCCGGGTAGTTCTCCGCGGGACACGACCAACAGGGCGGCATCGGTGATGGTGCGGATCTGGGCCTCGGCGAACCATCGTGCCAGCAGGGTCCAGTCTTGGCCGTCCGCCACGTCGCGCCCCACCATGCGGGCGAGCCGGGCGCGCGAGGCGGCGAGCGTCTTGGGGCGGCCGTCCGCCGTCGGCATCTGGTCGACGCCATCGGCCAGGTTCTCCAGCAGCCGGTGAACGTCGGCCATATTGGCGAAATTCTCGGCGACCAACGGCGTCCAGCTACCGGCGACCGGCGCGCGTTCGGCAATCGCGATGACGAAGCTGCGCACCAGCCCGGTGTAGACCAGCTCGCCGCACGCCAGCCGTTCGGCATCGGTGTAGCCGCGCGCCGCGATGGCGCCCGCCGTGACCGGAACGATGTCGGTCGTGGTCGATCCCATGTCGATCAGCAGCGCGGTGCCCGGAAGCTTTGCGAGCAGCGCCGCGGTCGCGTGCCAGTTCGCCGAAGCGATGTCCTCGGCGTGGCGCACCGCCGCTTGCGGCGCGATGAAACCCGCCCGGCCGGCATAGAGCACGACCCGTTCCGGCTCGAGTGCGCACACGGCCGCCGCCGCCAGCCGTTCGACCCCTTCAGTCCGGGACGCAAACGTGTCGGCCAGTTCGCCGGTCATGGTGCAGATGTGGCGGTCGGCCCTGCCCATCTTCGGCTTGGCTCGCGCAAAAGCCTGCTCGAGCGCCTCGAGACCCAGCCGGAGCGGAGATGCGACCTGTACGGCATCGACGATGCGGCCGTGTTCGGCGCGCGCCGCTTTGAGATGCGCGCCGCCGATGTCCCACCCGACCACACAAGCCATGTCCCGACCGCGCCGCCCCATGATAGCGTCGCGGCACAATACACCCGGCATCGGCCGCTTGGACAAGACGCGAACCATGGAGGTCATTCCGGTTCTCGATCTGATGGGCGGGTCGGTCGTGCGCGCCCGCATGGGGGATCGCGCGCACTACCGGCCCATCGCGACGCCGCTGTCTCCCGGCAGCGATCCGCTCGACGTGGCGCGCGGATTGTTGCGCATCGGCGCCTTCGAGCGCTTCTACGTGGCCGATCTCGACGCAATCGCGGGCAAGGGCGAGCATCGCGTCGTGCTGTGCCGGCTGCGATCCGAGCTCGACCTGGAATTATGGGTGGACGGCGGCATTGCCGATCTCGCCGCCGCGCGCGATTGGCTGGACGCAGGACTGGGTTATTTGGTGTTCGGCAGCGAGACGCAGACGGATGCGGCGCCCGTTCGCCGTCTTTCCGCCGACCCGCGCGTCGTGCTCTCGCTCGATTTCCGCGGCGAACATTTCCTCGGGCCGCCGGCGCTGCTCGCCGAGCCGGATGCGTGGCCCGATCGCGTGATCGTCATGACGCTGGCGCGCGTCGGCAGCGGCGCTGGACCAGACTTCTCCCGCATCGCCGCGATCCGCGCCCTCGCGGGACCGAGAAAACTCTACGCCGCCGGCGGCATTCGCGGCGCCGCGGACCTTGCCGATCTCGCGCGCGCCGGCGTCGCGGGCGCGCTCGTCGCCTCCTGCCTTCACGACGGCGCTCTTACCGCGCGGGACATTGCCGCGCTGAGCGGCGCGCGCGCTTACGCGCGCGGAAGGGAGCCATAGCTCCCTTCCGCGGCATTTCGGCGGATACGGCCGATCTCGTCCGGCCTCCGCTTAGGCGGCGAACGGATGCTTGACCTTGTCGCGCTGCGCGACCACTTGCGAGGGCTTGGGCTCGCCGGCCACCGCGCGGGCCAGCGCCTCCTTGGTGGCGCGATAATTGTAATCCTGGATCTTCTTGTTATCGGTCGCATCCCAATGGATGAACACCCCGACGCAGATGAAGAGATCGTCCGCCTCGGATTCCGGGACGACGCCTTCGGCGACGCTGTCGGCGACCGCCTTGGCCACCGCATGCTGCGCCGGCCCGAACATCTGCACAGCCTGCTTGGCACCCTTGATCGTCACCTTGTTGAACAGAATCGTCGAAGGCTTGCAGGCCAGGTTCGGGGCCACCAACGCAAGCAGCGAGGTGAAGCCTTCCTTGTTGTTCGTCAAGGCATTCGCGAACGCGGTCTCGGCTGCGCTGCCGCGCGGTCCGATCAAGAGATCGATGTGGGCGACCTCGTTGCCTTCGCCGACGAGCGATTCACCGACGCAGAGTTTCGTGATCTTTGCCATTTGCCAACACTCCTCCCGAGGAAAAGCGACGCCTCGCCGACGGCCACGTGTCCGTCGACCGGCAGAATGGCTACCCTTGTTGTCAGCATCCGGCAGGAGATGCCGGACCGGTTAGCCGGATAGCTGCGGAAGCGCGTCCCGCTCGGCAAAGTCAATCATTGTTGCAGGCGGACGGCAAGATGTTCCGTAGCCGATTTGCGAACAGCGTCGCGACGGTCAGATCCGCGCTGGTGCCGGGATTGACCGATCGCCCTTTCAGCGATCGGTCGTACGCCAGCAGCTCCGGCAGGATCTCGCCCGGGTCGCGTGCGGCCTCGAGCCGGTCGCGCAAACGCGCGGCGGCGCGGCGAACCTCCTCGGCCGTTTCGACGCCGTGCTCGCGGACGATATGGCTGTCGCAAAACGCCGAGGCAAAGCCGAGGAAGATCGATAGCGTCGCCCATTTGCGTTCGCTCCCGCGCGCCAGCGCCGCTTCGAGAACCGGTTCGCCGAGCGTGAACACGTCGTCGAAATCCGACACGTATTGCCGCGCGATGCGGTCGCGATCCGCCGCCTCGGCCATGGCCTGCCGCAACGTCACCTGTGCGGGCGCGAATACGTCGTGCCGCTCGGCGCGGCCGAGACCCCCGGGAGCCGCCGCGACGATCGCGCGGAATGCGAGCTCGGCGTCCGCGACATCGAGCTCCCGGAGCACGCGCGCCAGTGCTTCGCGCAAATCCGGTGCTTGCTGCTCGGCCGCGGCTGCAAGCGGCGCGCACAACAGAATGATGCCCAGATTGGTGTTGCGGCCGACCGCCGCCCGAGTCGCTTCGACCGCGGCGAAAATGCGCCGGCCCACCCGCGCGCCCGCGACGGTGAGCGGTGCCGCCGCCGCTTCCGCGCTGCGCAGAAAATCCG
>VAZU01000064.1:4270-13764 GCA_005884745.1 Alphaproteobacteria bacterium | reverse complement strand
AGGAGGTTCGCCGCGCCGCCGCGCGTTTGCGCGACCGGCTCGAGGCCGCACGCGACCCGGGCGCCGAGAGCGGCGAGGAGGTCGGCGGCGAGGATCGCGGCGATGTTGGCGCTCGCGACTTTCTGCAGCCCCGACCACGCCGGCATGCTGTTGACCTCGAGCACGGTCGGACGTCCGCCCGCATCGTGCACGACGTCGACCCCGGCAAAATCCGCGCCGACCGCGGCCGCGGCGGCGAGCGCGAGTGCCTTCATGTCCGCATCGACGACGGCAGCCACCGGGCGCCCGCCGCGCTTGACGTTGGTGATCCAGCTCGTCGAGTGGCGCATCATCGCGGTGACGACGCGGCCGTACGACACCAGCAGGCGAAAATCGCGAAAACCGTCGCGCTCGATGCCGACGAAGCGTTGCAGGTAATAGACGCCTTTCACGGCTGCGGGATCCGGCAAATCTTGCTCGGAGCGGACCAGCAGCAAGCCGCGGCCTTGCGATCCGAACAACGGCTTGAGCACCAGCGGCCCCGCGCCGATCTCGCGGCGCACGATCGCGGCGGCGGCCTCATGCGATTCGACCGCCCAGGTCGCCGGGGTCGCGATGCCGGCCCGGGCCAGCAGAAAGCTCGTCGTCGATTTGTCGACGCAGCGCTCGATGGCGCGCGCGTCATTGATCACCGGGACGCGGTTTTCGCGCAACGCATGCAGGATCCCGAGCCGCAAGGTCACCGCTTCGAAGCTTCCGCCCGCCATGGAGCGGACCAGAACCGCGCTCGGCAACCGGTCACGAAATCCCGCGATGCTCAGCCCGAAGGAGCTTTGGGTGTCGAACCCGCATGCCGTCAGCGCAACGCAAACCGCGCGGGCGCCCAAGCCGGCCAGCGCCTTTTCGAGCTCGCGCGCGTGCCAGTCGCGCCGGTCCGTGATCAGTGCGATCGACAGCGAGGAGGTGCCGCCGGCGGCGGCGAGCGCATCACCGGAATGCGGCATCGAGCAGCTTCGGGTCGAGACCGCCGGCGTGGAAACTTTCGCCGGTTTCGAGCGCGGTGGCGATCACCGCGGCGGGCGCGAACAGCATGGGATCGATGGCATAGAAATCCCGATTGAAGCTCGCGAAGATCTCCGCGAACGGCCGGCCGTAATCCCGCGAGCGCCGGCTCGGCAGCTGTTCGGCAAGAGCACGCGCGTCGCTTGCCGGCCCGTTCACGAACAGATGAACCCGCCCGCCGTAGATGATGGCATCGTTGGTGCGGCCCATGGCGACGACGAAGTCCGGGTGGGGCGGTGAAAGCGGCGCCGCCCCCATGCCCTCGATGATGCGATCGAGCGGGAATTTTAGCTCATGGGCCTTGTGCAGCGCGACTTCCAGCACCCGCGCCACCACTTGCACATTGCCGGCGAGGCTTTGGGTGGGAGCATACAGGAAGGTCAGGCGGTCGGGCGCGAGGCCGCAATCCTGCGCGACCTTGCTGACGATCGCGGGCGGCGGCGGGCGGGCGCTCTCCAGGACGAGCGCGGCCGTTTCCGCCTCGTCGCGATAATCGAGTTCGGAAAACAGCGGCTCCTTGCGCGCCAGCGCCCGGGCCGGCCCGGAGCCGAGCGCGAAGAACGCGTCCTTGCCGGCGCCGTGCGACAATTTCCAGCCCGCGTATTGGCTGGCAAGGCACGCCGTGACCGGATGCGAGGAGCGCACGACCAGCGTCCAAGGCCAATTCGGCGTGGCGGCGCTGGCCGTGATCTCGACCGTTCCCAGCCCGCCCATGCAGATTTGAGCCAGGCTCAGCCCCGCCGCAATGCTGCCCTGACATCGGCTTCCCGCATCGATCCGGGTTTCGCCGAGCTCGCCCTTGTCGATCGCGACGCGGAACTCGGCCGGATCCGCTCGCAATCGCTCGATCAGCGCCGCCGCCCGGGCATTCACGCTGATCCGCGGCGAGTTCATCATTTAAGACGCGCATCCAGCATTGCGAGAATGGCCGCGGCTCGTTGTTTCACGAGTTGCCTGGCCTCGGCCGCGGTCGGCGCGCGGCCAAACACCGTGCAAAAAGGGTCGCCGGTCCTGACCGAGCTCGCGGCGCTTTGGCGATCGGCGGCCCAGGCCGGCCAATCCATCACCGGCACGGACCCGACGTCTCGATCAGCGTAGACGATGCAGGCGGCGGCCGCACCCGGCAAATTCGGCGCTTGCTCGGGAAGCGCGCCTTCGCAGGAGGCCACGTGCAGTCCGAGCAGGGAACCCGCGCTCGGCTCGAAAATGTCCAGGGTCGCGCCCGGCCGTGGATTGATCTCGAGCAGCCGAAACGCGTTGTCCTCGACCAGGAAGTCGAAGCTGTTGAGCCCGATCAGCGGCAGCGCCGATGCGAGCCGCTCCACCGCGCCCGTCAAGGCGGCGCTCAATTCCGCTGGCAGCATGGCGGGCCGTACCGCGCCGCCGTAACGAAACGGGCGGCCTTCTGCGGGAGAAGCCCATTGCGCGCTGAACCCGAGCACGATCGCCGCGCGGCCATTGCCCAGCACCAGCGCGGAGACCGGACTGCCGGAGACGCGGCGCTGGTAATAGGTCGTGCCGCGGCCCGCTTCGCGATCGATCCGGCTGCGTACATGGGTGCCGCCGGCGCCGCCCGCGCGCTTGGCGAGCCAGCCGGCCATGTCGGCGGGGCGGTCGATCCTCGTGTGCGGATGCGCAACGCCGCAGTCCCGGCACAGCGCCGCGAACGAACCGGGGTGCTTCAGCCGCGCAATCGTTTCCGGCGCATTGCCGAGCAGCCGCCATCGCCCCGCGATACGCCCGAGAAGCTTCGGCCGATCCTCGAAGCCGGTGCCGTACACGAATCCCAGCGGGCGGTGCTGCGCGGCGAGCCGCTCCAAAGCCGGCAGCAGCTCCTCGGGATCGATCCCGCGCCCGGCGCCCCAGCGCAGACGAACATGGGCGCGCGCCAGTGCCAGCGTGTCATCGTCACCGAAGCAATCGGCGACCAGCGGAACGAAGCCGGCCCGGCGTGCCGAGGCGGCGAGCGCCCGCCCGGACACCGCGGCGATCAGCACTGCGGCCGGTTCAGGCATTCAGCTCGCGCGCGAGCGCAAAGGCGTCGCGGAAATCGAAATGCACGGGTTTGGTCGCGGAAATCATCTTCTGGAACAGCCCGAATTCGGTCTTGTATTTGACGCCGCCGATCGCCAGCGGCCCGATGCCGAGCGCGCTCGACGCGGTCAATGGCGTACCGTTGGCGTTTGCTTCCAAGCCTTCGATGCCGGAAGGCGGCACCGCATTGACGTCGGCGGCGAGCAGCAGATTTCGCGCCGCTTCGATCTGAGCTTTGGAGAGCACGCGGACACCCGCGCGGCCCGCGCTGAACACCGCGTCGGCATCGGCGAGGATGCTCGCCTTCTTGGCGTCGTCGCTGCCGTCCGCCGGCGTGACATCGACGTCGAACCGCGCCTTGACGTCCTTGGCGGCGTCGCTGACGCGCCGGATTCCATCATAGCCGACGAGAACGACCTTGGCGCCTTCGAGCGCGGCGATCACGCCGGCCGAGAAGCCCACGACGCCGGTGGCGCCGAACACGGCGACCTTCAGGCCGCGCAGATCGCGGGTCTTCTTTTGCCGCAGCGTCTTCTCCACGCAGGCCACCAACGCCGCGGCCGTGGTGAACGATCCCGCCGGATCCGCGAACAGCGACAGGCCGAACGGAGGCACCAGCGCCTTCTTGGCCGCCGCCATCATGTCGAGGGCGAGCACGGCGTTCTTGCCGCCGAAGAACATCCCGGTCCGCGCGCCCGTCTTCGGCGGGCGCGAGAAAATGGCGTCCTGGACCAGACCGGAAACTTCGCCGAGGCTCGCGTCCGTATGAGTAATGACGACGTCGCAACCGGCGTCCACCGCCATGTTCACGTCGAACGGACTCATGTGCTTGAGCGGCGTCACCATGTGCAGAATATATTTTTCGGCCATGATCCCGTTCTCCTGGCACCTCATCCGCTTTGCGAATCGAGCGCAGAATGGACGTCGATCTGAGCTCCGCGATTGAGCCCCGTGCAGGCGCGGATGTCCAGTGCCCGCAGTCGCGCGTCGTCACGCAGAAGCGCGACGAGCCGGCTTGCTTCCGCCGCCGAGGAAGCGAACGCAAACCCGGTCGGTCCCCAGGAGCTTTGTCCAATGCCGTAGGCTCCCGCCTCGTCGAGGCGCGCGAGCGCGGCGGCGACATCGGGGCTGGTGAAACGGCCGCCGCCCTGGATCGGCGCAAAATAATCGCCGACGCGGGACTGCAGCTCACGGATCGCTGCGCCGAAGCTCGCCAGGTCGCCTTCGGCGACGGCCGGCAACGCCTGCATGAGCACGAGACGACAAAGGTGCGCGGCTTCCCGTTCCGGAAACGGCGCAAGCATTGCGAGGGCTGCGCCTTCCTCCGGTCCGTGCACACCGCTTCGGCTCGGATCGAGCACCAGGACGACGCGCCATTGCTCCGGAAACCGCAATCGACTGATGATCGGCGGCGGTGTCGCCGCGCGGCCGCGCCCGGCGTCGAGGATGAGGCCGCCGCGATCGAATACCCCGATGCCGATGCCGGAGCGGCCACCGCGCCCGAGCCGAATGGCGTCGCCGCAGAGATCGGGTGGCAGATCGTGCAGGCGGCGGATGCCCGCGGCGACCGCCAGCGCGATCTGCGTTCCGGACCCCAGACCCGCATGGGCGGGAACCGTTTGCTCGATCTTGGCCGCATGGGCGCCGCTCAGTCGCAGATGCCGCTGCATAATCTCGAGGTGCCGAGCCGCGCGCGCGTGCTCCGGGCCCTCGATGCCCGCCGAAGCTGCGGCGCGGAGGCTGATCCGCGTGCCCAATTCGGCGATCGCCAGCCCGATGCTGGCAAAACGCCGCCCCAAACCTCCGCTCGGGTCGAGGAAACCCAGATGCAACCGCGCCGGCGCCGTGACGGTGACGCTTGCCGCAGTCGGCGCAGAATTGCCGGCCAATCGGTTTCTCCCGGTGTTCTTCCGCCAAACGGTTTTTGCTAGGATAGTGGAGACAAGCCGTACAAGCGATCGGCACGGGGGCGGGTCGGCAAAGGTTGGTCCACATGAACGAGGTCAAGAAGGAACGCACGTACAGCGATGCGGAGGTCGAGGCGCGGCTCAAGCAGGACTTGCCGCATTGGTACCTGGAGGGCGGCTGGATCCGGCGTCGCTACCGAACCCACGGCTGGAAGGGCACCCTGATGGTCATCAACACGGTCGGGCATCTGGCCGAGGCCGCATGGCACCATCCCGACATCACCGCATCCTATGCATGGGTCGAGGTGCGTCTGCAGAATCACGCCGCCAAGGGCATCACGGACAAGGATTTCGAGCTCGCGAAGAAGATCGAGGAAGTGGTGCACTGGCAGCCGGGCAAGCAAGGCGGCGCGCTCGAGGGGACTCCCGAGAAAGACCAGCGCTTCGCCTACGTCAAATATGACGCCTGAGCGCCGAACCGCGCGGTGAGGAAGCGGAAATGGCCGACGCCTGGATCGACGGCAGACCCGTGGCGTTGCGCGCTGCTGCGACCGAAGCGGCGAAATTGCTGAAAGCAAGCCGGCTGCCTTTGGTCGCCGGGCTCGGGACCGATGTGGACGGCGCGCGCGCCGCCATCGGCCTTGCCGCGCAGCTCGGCGGCGTGATCGACCATATGCATTCTCAGGCGCTGCTGCGCGATCTCGACGTCGCGCGCGAGGCCGGCATGATGGTGACAACGCCCAACGAGGCGGCTTTGCGGGCCGATACGCTGCTGATGGTCGGTCCCGGACTTAAGACCGCATGGCCGGATCTCGACGCCCGGCTGATCGAACGTCCGCCGGCGCCGGAAACCGCCGAACCATTCCGTCGCCGGGTATTTTGGCTCTGCCCGGAAACGAAGACTCGATCATCTGCCGGCGGTGCTCGCCGCGTTGCGCGCGACCCTGGCCGGCCGGCCACGCAGAAAGTTGCGCGATGCACAGGCCATCGATCGGCTTGCGGTGGAGCTTCGCGCCGCGCGCTTCGGCGTGGCGCTGTGGTCCGCAGCGGCGCTCGACGTGCTCACGATCGAAATGCTGTGCGGCTTGGTGAACGACTTGAACGGGACCACGCGTTTCTCCGGATTACCGCTCACGCCCGGCGATCACGCCGCGGGCGTGCTCGAGGTCTGCGGCTGGATGACCGGATTTCCCATGCGTACCGGGTTTGCCCGCGGCTTCCCCGAGCATGATCCCTGGCGCTTCGAGGCAAGGCGCCTCGTGGCGAGCGGCGAGACCGATTGCGCGCTGTGGATCTCGGCCTATCGCGCGGCCGCGCCCGATTGGGACGGGAATTTGCCTACCATCGCCCTGACCGGCGCCGACGCAAAACTCCGCCGCCGGCCGCCCCGGGTGCATATCGCGATCGGCAGGCCGGGTCTCGATCACGACGCGGTCGAGCGGTTCGTCCCGACCGCAACGCTGGCGTGGACCTCGGCAAAGCACAAGAGCAAAGCGATTTCGGTCGCGCAGGCGATCGGCCAGATCGCGTTGGCGCTGGCGAGCGACAGGGCATTGCCTTGCTGACCTGCATCAAAAGCGGCCGCGTCATCGATCCCGCCAATGGCCGCGATGCGGTCGGCGACGTGTGGATGCGTGACGGCAGGATCGTGGGGGCGCCGCCGGGCGGTACCCGTGCCGACGAGATCCACGACGCGACCGGCAAGATCGTAATGGCGGGCGCGATCGATATCCATTCCCACATCGCCAGCGACAACGTGAACCGGGCGCGCTTGCTGCTTCCGGAGCTTCACCGCGCTTCTGCGCCGAACCCCGCGGCAGCCCCGCTGTCGAATGCGCCTTCCTCTACGTTCGAGACCGGGTGCCTGTATGCGAGCATGGGCTTCACGACCGTGGTCGAGCCGGCGGTCGCCCCCGACGCGGCACTCCACGCGCATCTGGAGCTCGCGGACGTTCCCATCATCGACAAGGCGATCCTGGCGGTTCTCGGCAATGACGATTTCCTGCTCGAGGCGCTGCGCCGAGAGGAGACGGCTTCGCTCATCGGCGACTACGTGGCCTGGACGCTCGAGGCTTCTCGCGCGCTCGGCATCAAGGTCATCAACGCCGGCGGCGCCGCCGCATTCAAGGCCAATGTGCGGGAATTCTCGCTCGACGACGTCGTGCCGTCCTACGGCGTGTCCTCGCGGCAAATCGTCAAGGCGCTGCAACGCGCGGTCGACGAGCTCGGCGTGCCGCATCCGCTGCACGTGCATTGCAACAACCTTGGCCTTCCGGGAAATTCCGAAACCGCGCTGGCCACCATCGCGGCCGCCGAAGGTCTGCCGCTGCACCTGGCCCACCTGCAGTTCTACGGCTACGGCAACGAGGGGCCGCGCGGATTCTCGTCCGCCGCCGCGCGCATCGCGGAGGCGGTGAACGCCGCTGACGGCCTGACCATCGATGTCGGCCAGGTCATGTTCGGGCAGACGGTGACGATCTCGTCCGACGTGTTGCGCCAGTTCAACGCCCGCACCCGGGCGAGCCCACGAAAATGGACGATCTTCGAGGCCGAGGGCAACGGCGGCGGGATCGTGCCGTACAACTACAGGCCCGGTAATTTCCACAACGCGGTGCAATGGGCCGTGGGCCTCGAATTGTTTCTGCTCATCACGGATCCCGCACGGGTATTCTTCACCACCGATCATCCCAACGGCGCGCCGTTCACGACCTATCCGGAAATTTTTGCGCTGCTGATGAACCGCGACCTCCGCGCCGAATGGATGGCGAAATTGCTTCCGGAAGCCTTGACGGTGACCAATCTGCGCTCGATTGAGCGCGAGTATTCGTTCACGGAGATCGCCACGATGACGCGTGGCGCGCCGGCGAAGCTTCTCGGTCTCGCGGACCGCGGACATCTCGGGCCCGGCGCGGTTGCGGACGTCGCGGTCTATTCGCAGGCGAGCGACCGGGCCAAAATGTTCCGGGCCGCCGCGCTGGTGTTCAAGGATGGCGAGCTCGTCGTGCGCGACGGTCGGGTGACGCGCTATCGCTGGGGCCGGGCGCTCTACGTGCGCCCCGACCACGACGCGGGCATCGATCGGCGCATGAGGGACCATTACGGGGACCGCTATGGGCTGCCCCCGGATTTCATGAAGGTGCCCGACGGCGCGATTCAGCGGCCCGATCCGTTCGAGCTGGTGCCATGCCACGGCTGATCGCAAACGGCGTGCGGGTGGACGACACGTTCGCCGAAGCCTTCGGCATGCGCGCGACCGCCATCGTGATCACCGCCGACAGCGCGCGTTGGGCGCGCCAGGCGGCGGAGACGATGACCGGCTTCGCCACATCGGTGATCGGCTGCGGGTGCGAGGCGGCGATCGACCACGAGCTCGCGGCCGGTGCAACGCCGGACGGCCGGCCCGGCGTGCGCGTGCTGCTGTTCGCGGTCTCCACGGCCGAACTGCAAAAGCAACTGCAGACCCGGGTAGCGCAATGCGTGCTCACCAGCCCCGGATCCGCCTGTTACGCGGGGCTTGCAGGCGAGGAGACGCTCAAGCTCGGCAATGCCTTGCGCTATTTCGGCGACGGCTGGCAGATCGCCAAGCGATTGGGAGAAAAACGTTACTGGCGCCTGCCGGTCATGGACGGCGAGTTCGTCTGCGAAGCGACGACCGGCCTCACCAAAAATGCGGTAGGCGGCGGCAATTTGATCCTCATGGGCCAGGAGACCCGCCGGACGCTGGCGGCGGCCGAGGCGGCCGCAAAGGCGATCCGGGCCGTGCCCGACGCCATCGCGCCGTTTCCGGGCGGCATCGCGCGCTCGGGCTCCAAGGTGGGCTCGAAATACAAGAAGGTGCCGGCGTCGACCAACGATGCGTATTGCCCGACCTTGAGGGGCGCGGTCGAAAGCGCGCTCGATCCCGACATCGCCGCGGTGCTCGAGATCGTCATCCGCGCCGCGATTGCCGCGGTGGTGAGGCTCGGTCCCAAGCGCGGCGTCGCGCGCATCGGCGCGGGGAACTACGGCGGCAAGCTCGGGCCCCATCACTTCCATTTGAAGGACCTGTTGCCGTGAGGCCGCTGGTGCTCGCCTTGCGGCAGCGGCCGGACCAGCGGCTCGATCTTTCCCCATTGGTGCCGCATCTGCTCGCGGGCAAAGCGGCGGCCGAAATCGAACGGATCGAACTGCAGACGACCAAGCATCGCGTGACGGTCGGCGACGCGTTTCGACTGCGCATCGGCGACGCCGACCGGCTGCGGATCGAGGGCGCGTGCGACCGGCTCGACCGGATCGGGCAGGACATGGACGGCGGCGAGATCCGGGTCGAGGGCGACGTCGGCATCCGGGCCGGCCGAGGGATGCGCGGCGGCCGGCTCGCGATCGAAGGCGGCGCCGGCGCTTGGGCCGCGTCCGGCATGCGCGGGGGGCACGTCGAGATTTCCGGGACGGCGGGAGAACGACTCGGCGGCCCGCTGCCGGGCGAGACGGCGGGAATGCGGGGCGGCGTCGTCGTCGTGCGTGGCAAGGCCG
>VAZU01000064.1:0-4246 GCA_005884745.1 Alphaproteobacteria bacterium | reverse complement strand
CGCTCATGCCGGCAGCCGGATGATCGCCGGGACGCTGATCCTGTGCCGGAACTGCGGCCCCATGCCCGGGTATCTGATGAGCCGGGGCACGATCGTGCTGGCGGGTGATTGCGAGGAACTCTCGCCGACCTTCGTCGATTGCGGCACTCATGGGCTCATCGCCATGCGGCTCATGGCGCAATTCGCGGGCCAGTACAGCAAGCGCGCCGCATCTTTGGTGAGCGGCAGGTTGCGACGCTTGGCCGGCGATATGGCGGTGCTGGGCAAAGGGGAGCTGTTCATGAAGGATCGAGATTAGGGCCTCGGCATCATGGCCGGCTTGTCCGGGTCGTTCGCGGCTCCAATCTTTAGCCGACGCAAACAAGAACGCACGGATTAAGGCCGACCATGCGACGTCGATTCTCCGGGAGGCCGCCATGGGTTTGATCGAGCTGATCGTGACGGTCTGCGCGACGGCGCACATGAACGTCTGCGAGGAGCAGCATCTGCAGTTCGCATGGAGCGGTTCGCTGCGGCAATGCGCGTTCGCGGCGCAGCCGTATATTGCCCAATGGGTCGGCGAGCACCCGAAATGGACGGCGGTGCGCTGGCGCTGCGAGGATCCGGCCGGGCGAAACGAGAAGAGCTGATGCAAAGCGACGCGCGCGCCAAGCGGGACGCCTTTCTGGGCAAGATCGGCTCGCGCGCGATCATCATGGGAATCCTGAACCTGACCCCGGACTCCTTCTCCGACGGCGGCCGGTTCCAAACTCTCGACGCGGCGCTCGCCCAGGCGAAGAAGATGGTCGCCGAGGGCTGCGACATCGTCGATGTCGGCGGCGAATCCACCCGGCCCGGCGCCGCGCCGGTGCCGGAAGCGGAAGAGCTTGAGCGCGTCGAGCCGATCCTCGCCGAACTGGCGCGCGGGCTCGACGCGCCGCTGTCGATCGATACCTACAAGGCGGCGGTCGCCCGGCGCGCCGCCGAGCTTGGCGCCATCCTCATCAATGACGTGTGGGGACTGCAGTACGATTCCGGCATGGCCGATACAGTCGCGGAGACGGAAACCGCGGTCGTCATCATGCACAATCGCGCGCAGAAGGACGCGGCGATCGACATCCTGGCCGACATCCGCCGTTTCTTCGATCGCTCGCTGGCGCTGGCGCAAGCCGCCGGCATCCCCAGAGCGCGCATCATCCTCGATCCGGGCGTGGGCTTCGGCAAGACCTCGCGGCAGAACGTCGAGGCTGTGGCCCGGATCGGCGAATTGCGCGACTACCGGCTGCCGGTGCTGATCGGCGTTTCGCGCAAATCGTTCCTGGGTTCGCTGGTCGAAGTCGGCGTCGAGGGACGGCTGATCGCGACATTGGCCGCCAACCTAACGGCAGCGGCGAGCGGCGCCGCGATCTTCCGCGTGCACGACGTCGCCGAGCACGTCGCGGCCTTCAAGGTGTTCGATACGATCCGCGGCGCGTATCCGCGATAGAAGCTCGCTCCCGGAATGTAGGGTGGGCAAAGGCGCGGAACGCGCCGTGCCCACCTCCGCAACCAGCAATCAGAGCTCAGAAATCAGAGGTCAGGAATCGGATTTCTGATTTCTGACCTGATCCCTGGTGGGCACGCTTCGCTTTGCCCACCCTACGGCGCCTCACCTCCCGCACTCGGTCAGGTCCTTGTCCTCGATCGAGAAGACGCCGTTCTCCTTGATGTCGAGGTTGTGCACGGTGCAGGTCCGGCCGGCCTTGTCGGCGAGCTTGGCGTCATAGCGGCCCGGCGCAATCCCGACGATGCGCAGCCGCTCGTCGTGATCGACCGCTCCGTCGGGATCGTTCGCGCATTGATTGGCGCCCCAGGCGTTTTGCCCGGCAGGCGAGAGCTGCAGGTTGGTCACGGTCGAGGAGGTGAGATTCCAGAAGCGGATGCCTTTACCCTTGCCGTCGGCCGCAAGGTTCGGGTTCGAGAACAGCGCCGCAACCGCGATGGCCAGGAGGAATGCGCGTATCCTCGCGCCGCGGGCGAAGCCGGCGTTCATTGCCGCACAGCGCGCTGCAGGTTCTGCGCTTTGTCGAGATTTTTTGCCGCGTCGAGCCCGAACGGCGCGATCAGCTTGGCCGAATTGAAATCCGCGCCGGCGAGATCCGCGCCCGCGAGCGTGGCGCCGCTCAGATCCGCGCCGCCGAGCGAGGCGCTCACGAGCGAGGCGCCGGTGAGGTCGGCGCGCTTGAGCGAGGCGAATTCCAGATCGACGCGGGCGAGATCCGCGCCCCGCAGGTTCGCGCCTTCGAGATTGGCCGATCTGAGCACGGCGCGCATCAGCCCCATGGATTGATTTTTCATGTCGGCGGCAAGATTGGCGCCGGCGAGCGAGGCGCCGACGAGACTCGCGCCGGAAAGGTCGGCCGCAACGCGGGCGCCGGAAAGGTCGGCCCGGTCGAGCTTCGCGCGTTGCATCTGTGCGGCGAAGATGTTGGCCCCTTTCAGGCTCGCGCCGCTCAAATCGGCCTCGAGCAGCCACGCCTGGTCGAGGATCGTGCCGTCGAGCTTGGCTCCGACGAGCTTGGTCTTGTTGAGCTTGGCGGCGCGCAGCACGACGCGCGAAAGATCGAGCCCCGACAGATCGAGGCCGGACAGTTTCTTGCCGCTGAAATCGACAGGCATGCCGGATTTCGCCGATGCGAGCGCGGCTTCGACTTCGGCCCGCGTCATCTCCGCGCTCGTCATCTCGGGCGAATTGACGTCGACGTAGCGCATCATGTCCTGGGCAGAGACCGTCGAGGCCAAAGCCAGGAGACCGATGGCCAGCATCCAGCGCACTCGAGCGATCATCGTCGCCGTCCTCGATGCCGTCCCTATCTCGAGCTTTGCATTCAGCGCCAATGCGGCGCCTGGTTCAAGACCTGTGCGCTTGGACCGCAGCCGGCCGGCCGTGGTCCTTGCCCGCGCATGATCTGCTGGCTAATGCTGTAGCGCGCGGCCGGGCGGTTCCGGTCGAGACCATCGCATTTGGTCGAATGATTCTGGGAACCATGAGATGCGCATCCGATCACTCGGTTTGACGTTGGTCGCCTTCATCGCGCTCGACGGAGCGGCAATCGCCCAAGACGTTGCGGCAGGCGAAAAGGTGTTCGCGAAATGCAAAGTCTGCCACCAGGTCGGCCAGGGCGCCAAGAACGGCGTCGGGCCGGTTCTCAACGGCATCGTCGGCCGCAAGGCCGGGTCGGTCGAGGGCTACAATTACACTCCGGCCAACAAGAATTCAGGCCTGACCTGGGACGAGGCGACGCTGAAGGAATATTTGAAAGACCCGAAGGCGAAAATTCCCGGCACCAAGATGATCTTTCCCGGGCTCCAGAACGAGGCGGATATCGACCAGTTCGGTCCGGACGGGAAGAAGTCTTGAGAGCGGCGCGGATGGCAGCATTCTGCCCGGCGTGCATCTGCGTCATGGCGCTCGCGAGCGCTGCCGCCGATCGCCCCGCGCGCGCGGCCGATCTCAACGATTATCCGACGTCGGCCCGTGCCGATTATGTCTTCGCCTGCATGAAGGCCAATGGCGAGACCCACCAGGTATTGGAGCAGTGCTCCTGCTCGATCGACATCATCGCCTCGATCCTGCCGTACGAGCGATACGTGAGCGCCGAGACGGTGCTCTCGCTCTCCCAGGTGCCCGGCAGGTTCGGGGCGATGTTCCGCTCGCCCGAGGAGGCAAAAGCGGCCGTCACCGAGCTGCGCCGGGCCCAGGCCGAAGCCGAAGTCCGCTGCTTCTAGCGGCCGAAAGTTCCAGCGGCCGGGAGCCCGCGAAGGCTGATATTGCATCAGTCGCGCACATCCGGCGGACCATGCACAAAGTTTCAGCAAATATCGACGGCCGACGCCGGGCCGGTCGCCGATTTTCAGAGAATGGCGATTCATGACCGGAGCGATGCATCCGATTCGGGTTTTCTCTTGCGCGCCCTGAAACCCCGGCATAAGCTTTTGCGAGTTTCCGGCTTCAAGGGCGCCAGTTGACCGGGATTGCTGGCGTTTCTTCGAAAGTCGCGCGAGGCGTGGATCTCGCCCTGCCTCGTCGAGGCTGTGACACGCTGCCGGAAGCGCATCCCATTTGCCAGGGTCGGTGCCGGGGCGCGGCACATCGGGCCTCTTCACCTCGCAAGACCCACGCAGAAGTCGCAGGGAGGACTCGTGATGCGCAAATACCTATTCACGACCTGCGTTGGCGCACTGGCGGTGTTCGCCGCCGGAGGCGCCAATGCCAATGACGAACTGA
>VAZU01000293.1:5597-6788 GCA_005884745.1 Alphaproteobacteria bacterium | reverse complement strand
GACAATTTTCGATTGATGCCGGTCTTGTTTCAAATCGATCGGTAAGATCCGTCATCGAAGATGCCGGACGCTGCAGGGGGCAACCTGTTTGAGCGGATTGTGCGTATGCCCGACCTGCTGGCGCGCTTTGTGACCGACGAGACCGGCGCAGCGGCTATGGAGTACTGCCTCATCGCTGCCGGAACCGGACTCGCCGTGTTTGGTGCCGTGAAGCTGATCGGTCCTGCGTGGCCGCTCGCGGCGCTGGCGCAGCAGCAGGCCGCCCCGCTAATCGGTTTCCTGAGCAGCCGATCACCCGAGGAATCCGCCGGCCATACCGCGGCGTTTCTCGAAGGCCTCAAGGCGTTCGGCTACATCGACGGCCGGACCGCTACGATCGAATATCGCTGGGCAAAGGGCGCGTATGACCTTTTGCCGGCGCTGGCCAACCAGCTTGCTGGCCTGCACCCCGCGATCATCATGGCCGGCGGGGGTGTTCCTTCGGCGCGTGCGGCAAAGGCGGCGGCCAGCCCGGTCCCGGTGCTCTTCGTAAGCGGCGATCCGGTGGCGGCCGGCCTGGTCGCCAGCCTGAACCGGCCGGGCGGAAATGCCACCGGCGTAAACATCATGAGCGGCCTGCTCGGGGGCAAACGACTAGGCTTGCTCGCCCAACTGGTCCCCGACGCCCGGGTTCTGGCATTGCTCACAAACCCTCAGGACCGCGGCGATGCCGAGTCCCAGACGCAGGATGTGCAGGCTGCTGCCCAGACGCTCGGCCGGCGGCTGGTTGTCGTAGGCGCCAGCACCGAAACCGAGCTGGAGCGGAGCTTCTCGGCGCTCGCCGAACGCGGAGCCGCCGCCATGGTCGTCCAGAACGATCCGTTCTTCGATTCGCGCCGCGATCGACTCGTGGCGCTCGCGGCCCAACGGCGGATTCCCGCGATCTACCACATCCGGGAGTTTCCGGCTGGCGGCGGCCTGATGAGCTACGGTCCGAGCCTCACGGACGCCTACCACCAGGCCGGCATTCTGGCGGGTCGAATCCTCAAGGGCGCGAGTGCCGCCGATCTGCCCGTCGTGCAGCCCACGCGGTTCGAACTGGTGATCAACCTGAAAACCGCCAAGGCCCTCGGCCTTACCGTGCCGCCCGCGTTGTTCGCTCAGGCCGCCGAAGCCGGCGGTCTGATCGCATATGGACCGAGCGTGAACGAC
>VAZU01000293.1:0-5590 GCA_005884745.1 Alphaproteobacteria bacterium | reverse complement strand
GGAAGTGCGAGTGCGGCCTCGGGGGCGCCGAGTGTGGACCTCATGCATCCGGGCGCGTCACGTTACCTGCGCGCGATCGGCCTCGCCCAGTAGCGACGGCTTGAGCCTGATGACCCCGTTCCGCGGGAATGCCGCGCGCTCTGCCGCAGTGCAGCAGATCGGCGCCGAATAACGAGCTTCTCACTACCTGACGCCAACCACCCTTCAATCGGCTGCTAAATCGGTGTAAGCTATAAGAAGTTGCCCTTTGAAACGGGGACGTGCCGACGCCTCCGTTCGGGCAAATGGGCAGCCGTGATGCCGTCGGCAGGCACTATCCTCACCGACTGTCCTTTTATTGCCGGCTTGATCAGCGACAGCCGCAGGGTCGTCTTAAGGCGTCATGCGGAGTTGTCGCTGTATCCAGACGGGTCGCTGCCCAAACTTGCAAGTACCAGCCCAAAACAACTGTGGGAGGGCCGAGTCATGAAAAGTCGAAGCAGGCGCGACTTTTTGATTGCGGCCGGCGCGGTAGCGGTCACTGGTGCCGTCTCGAAGGATACATGGACCGGCCGAGCTTTTGCTCAGAAGCCGGTTTCTATGGCGGGATCTAAGTGGGAGTACCGAACGACCAAAGAACTTGTTGAAGCACTGCAGGCCCGAAAGATTTCTGCAATCGAGCTCGCTGAAGATGTCATCGCGCGCATCGACGCGCTCGATCCACGCCTCAATGCGGTCGTTGTTCGTGACTTCGAGCGAGCCCGCAGTGCCGCCAAGGCCGCAGATGCCGCCCTGGCGCGTGGTGCGCGGCAGCCGCTGCTCGGCATTCCGATTACAATCAAAGAATCCTTTAACATCACTGGGCTACCCACCACCTGGGGAATATCGAATTTCAGGAACTGGACGCCAGCCGAGGACGCGACTACGGTCGCTCGGCTCAAAGCTGCGGGCGCTGTTGTTCTCGGCAAGACCAATGTCCCACATCTTCTATTGGATTTTCAGAGCTACAACGATGTCTATGGAACCACCAACAATCCCTGGGATCTCAACCGCACACCGGGTGGCTCCTCCGGTGGTTCCGCGGCTGCCTTAGCTGCCGGTTTTGGGCCGATATCGCTTGGGTCGGATATTGGCGGATCGCTGCGCGTACCGGCACACTATTGCGGTGTTTACGCTCATAAACCGAGTTTTGGGGTCGTACCCATGCGGGGCCATGCGCCCCCGGGCCCTCCAAGGGCATTGCCCTACCAGCCCGATCTCGTGGTCGTCGGACCAATGGCGAGGAGTGCGATCGATCTTGAGCTAGCCCTCGATGTGATCGCTGGTCCAGATCAGGCGCGTGAGGGCATTGCGTATCGACTGGCATTACCTAGCCCAAGACACGAGGATCTCAAGAGCTTTCGGGTGCTCGTCATCGACACCCATCCTCTATTGCCGACGGCAACAACTGTGCGGACTGCGCTTGATCGACTATCACAGCATCTCGTCAAAGCAGGTGTCAAAGTAATGCGTGAGAGCCCGCTCCTACCCGACCTTGCGGATGCAGCGCGGCTTTACATGCGGCTGTTATCGTCCGTTACGACCGGCTACGGGCCACCCGATCGCTATCAACAAGCGCAAAGTGCGGCACAGGCGCTCAAGCCCGACGATCAGAGCCTAGGGGCGGACCGCATCCGCGGGGCCGTCTCTAGCCATCGCGACTGGCTGACGGCCGATGTGGCGCGCGCCCGGCTCCAGTGGCAATGGAGCGAACTCTTTCGCGAATGGGATGCTGTGCCCTGCCCATCCATGCCGACCGCGGCCTTTCCCCACGATCATTCCTCGCCGATGTGGGCCCGACATATTGAAATCGACGGCAAGGAGTACCCCTATTTCGACCAGTTGGTTTGGCCGGGAGTTGCGACGGCACCGGGGCTTCCCGCGACTGCTGCACCAATTGATCGTTCGGAAACCGATTTGCCGATCGGTGTTCAGATCATCGGGCCTTATCTCGAAGATCGCACCACGATCACCTTTGCCCACCTGATCGAGCGCGAGTTCGGGGGCTTCGAACCGCCTCCGGACTACGCGGGCCGGTAGAATGTTTGGACTGCACCGAAGCGCTCGACGCAGCCAAGCGCAGGCAACGGCTGCGGAATATGTCCGGTCTGGGATCTGAGAGAATCCCGGATGACGGCAACCGGCCGGTGCGGTACAATGGCCGGGAATTCGCGGGGGGTCGCGCGGGTCAATGCGAGCGGCGGTGACATCGATACCGCCGTCGAGGCGGCCAATTCCGGAGGCAGGACGATGCCGAACCTCCATGTGATCGCCGGTGTCGGCGAAACCCCCTCGTACCCCGGCGCTGGCCGGAGGGATCGACGATTTTTCGGCGATGCCGACGCACGTGCTGTTCCTCGGCATCCTCTATCCGCTCGTCGGCCTGTTCCTGGCCTGTTTGACGTTCGGCTACGAGGTCGTGCCGCTGTTGTTCCCGCTCGCCTCGGGGTTCGCGCTCCTCGGTCCGTTCGCGGCGGTGGGGCTCTATGAGCTGAGCCGCCGGCGCGAGCTGGGGCTGGAATCCTCCTGGACCAATGCGTTCGACGTGCTGCGATCCCCCTCGCGCGACGCCATCCTCGCGCTCGGGTTCCTGCTGATGGCGATCTTCCTGATCTGGCTGGCGACGGCGGAGCTGCTGTATCAGTCCCTGTTCGGTTTTTCGACGCCGGGTTCACTCACGCAATTCGCCCGGGACGTCTTCACGACGCCGCGCGGTTGGACGCTCATCATCGCCGGCAACGCGCTGGGGTTTGTCTTCGCGGTCCTGGTGCTGATCATGAGCGTGGTCTCGTTCCCGTTGCTGCTCGACCGCGAGGTCGGCGCCGCGGTGGCGATCCACACCTCGGTGCGAGCGGTTCTCGCCAACCCGGTGCCGATCGCGATCTGGGGCCTCATCGTCGCGCTGGCGCTCCTGATCGGCTCGCTGCCGTTCCTGCTCGGCCTCGCCGTCGTGATGCCGGTCCTCGCCCATGCGACGTGGCACTTGTATCGCAGATTGGTCGAGCCGGACCTCAGTCCCCGGCCGGAGTATCGCCCGCGGCCGAAAGCGCCGCGCTATGCCGCGGACTTCCCGGCCGCCCTGTTCCCGTCGCGGGCAATCGGCGGCGAGCCGTCCGCCGTGGCGCCCGAGACGGCGGCCGGCGACGCCGCCCAACCCGCGGAGCAGGGCTCCAAGACCAATTCGCCACCATAATTGAGGAGGACGGCAGTGCTGTAGGGTGGACAAAGGCGCGTGCAGGCGCGCCGTGCCCGACGTCTAGAAACCAGGCGACTATTTTTTGTGATTTCCGGCCTCTGACCGACATCTCTAATGGTGGGCACGCGCTTCGCGCTTTGCCCACCCTACGGAATCTGCCTTGGTCCCGGCTCATCCCCGAGCTCTGCTGAGCATGGCACAGCGAAGGCCGTATTTGGTATCACTTGTCCAGCCAGACGTCGTCGAAGCGCCAGTTGTTGTAGATGCCGTTGTGGTGCAGCACGAAGCCCCGGACGTAGGGCTGCCAGCATAGGCCGGCGACGCCCTGCATGATGATCGGCCGGGCGACGTCCTCGGCGAGCTTCTTCTCGACCTCCCACACCAAGCTCCGGCGCTTCGCTAGATCCGTCTCCCGCGACTGCCGATCGATCAGCTTGTCGACCGCCGGATTGCAGTAGCCGGGGTAGTTGCGCTCCGAGCCGCACGCGTAGTTTTCGTAAAAGTTCACATCCGGGTCGTCGAGCGCCGCGGCGGTCAAGTTCAGGCCGACCGAGTAATCCCCGCGCGCGACCTTGGCGAACCATTGGTTGGTCTCGATGGGATCGAGCTCGGCCTCGACGTGAATCTGCTTGAGCTGATCGATGAGAATCACCGCCGGATCGCGATAGAGCGGGATGTTCCGGGTCGCGACCTTGAGCTTGAGGGGATTGCCCGCACCGTAACCGAGGCCCGCCATGATCTTGCGCGCTTCCCCCCGGCTGTTGCCGACGTCGGTGCCGTAGCCCGGCAGCGCCGCGACCATTTCCGCCGGCATGCCCCAGCTGCCCTCGGGTCCCGGCAGCATCACGCCGCCGACCTTGGCCTGACCCTCGGTGAGGATGTCGATGAAGGCCTTGCGATCGAGCGCCAACGCCAGCGCCGATCGCATTCCGGGATCGTCGAACGGCGCCGCGTTGCGATTGACGATCAGGTTGGTGGTGTTGTTGGTCGGCTGCAGCTCGCAAACCGCCTGCGGCAGCTGCGATTTTATGTCTCTCACCAGCGCGACCGTCAGGTCGAGCGAGAACGTCATATCGAACTCGCCGGCGATGAAGGCGAGAACCCGGGTCGACCGGTTGGCGACGATGCGCCAGTCGATGGCGTCGACGTAGGGATGGCCCTTGCGCCAATAGTCGGCGTTGCGGACCAGCTTGACGGACTCGTTGCCCTTGAACTCCACGAACTTGAACGGTCCGGTGCCGACCGGCTTCGTGCGCATGTCCTGGGCCGAGACGTGACAGGGATAGATCGGCGTGTAGCCGGTGGCGAACAAGGCGAGGAAGGAGGCCTGCGGACGCCCGAGGATGAAGCTCACCTCATGGTCGCCGTCGGCGACGACCTCTTTCAAATTGTTCCACCAGATCTTGCGCGGGTTCTTGCGGAATTTGTCCTCGGCCTTGCCTTGCAGCCTGTCCATCGTGCACACGACGTCGTTGGCCGTGAACGGCTTGCCGTCGTGCCAGATCACGTCCCGGCGCAGCGCGAACGTGAGCCGGGTTCCGTCGTCGTTCCACGCCCAGCTGGTCGCGAGCTCCGGCTCGATGGCGTCCATGGTGTTGAGCTGTTTCGCCTGGTCGTAGAGCACCAGATTGTTGAACAGGGCCATGAACGGCATCACGGTGGAGACGGTCGCCTCCTCGTGGATCGAGGCGCTCGGCGGGTTGTCCCACAGATACATGCGCAAGGTGCCGCCCGGCTTTTGGGCCGACGCCGGGCTCGCGACGAGCACCAAAGCGGCTGCCAACGCCGCGGCAAATCCTATCGGCCGGTGGCGCACCTTGTCCTCCCTCCTTGGAGCCCTCACAGGGTGCGCCTGTTCGGCCGGCGCGGCAACGAGCATCGCAAGCCGTGGCCGAGAGCATCTGCGCGTGCTCGGCGTTGGCCGGCATGGGCGAGGCGTCGCCTCAGCCCGGCGCGGAACTCGGCGAAGCATCGAGCTCCTCTCGTTTGCTCGCGCCGGAAGCGGTAAGCAGGCCCTCGATCTGCTCGACGAATTCCCGGTGCGCGGCAAGCGCGCGCCACTGGCTTGCCATGCGAACGTAGGTCTCCCGGGAACGAGAATCGCCGGCCAGCCCCGCCAGCCGTTCGCATTCGCCGGCCCGCTCCAGGCATAGAAGGACGCCGGGCCTGTGTTGCTGGAGCATCGCTTTCTCCCCGAATTCCGGTTTGCGATTGCCTGGGGCACTCGGCTCGGCCAGACTCGATGCGTGGTGTGCCATGCAACAGCGGCCGGGCTTGATCGGAGCGTCATGCCAACGCCGGCAACTCTCGAGCCAGGAGTCGTCAGCGCTAGTATTGGTCGCGGCGGGAGACCTATTGGTTCATTCAATATTGGCG
>VAZU01000063.1:11870-12380 GCA_005884745.1 Alphaproteobacteria bacterium | reverse complement strand
GCAATCGGGACGAAAGGGGTCTTCGCGGCGAGATCGACACTCGAAATCATGATCTGATCGATCTTGGTGGCTAGCTGCTGTAGGGACGCGGCGAAGACGAGCCGACCGATGTGGCACCACAAGATCGCTCCCATACACATGGCGCACGGCTCGCCGGAAGTGTAGAGTGTGCTGCCCTGCAGCGCCGCGCTGCCGTGATCTGCCAGGAAGCGGCGGATCGCGACCATTTCGCCATGCGCGGTCGGGTCGCCGTTCGTCCGCCCGAGATTACGCCCGCGCGCGAGCACCTGCCCGTCACGCACGATGACTGCCCCAAACGGAAAATCGGCTTGCCGAGCCTCTTCGATCGCCAAGCGCATGAAGCGTTCGTCTTCGGTCGCCACGTCGGTCGCGGCGATCAAAGGGGCCGCGGACAACACGAGGGCGGAACCCATCGCAGCAACGACGACGCGGCGGCTGGGAAGGGAGATTGCGGTACTCGAAGCGCGATGATCATGGCAAGTCATGGGT
>VAZU01000063.1:0-11818 GCA_005884745.1 Alphaproteobacteria bacterium | reverse complement strand
TTCTTGAAATTCTCGAGGACACGGCGCAAAGCCGCAGCGCCATCGGGCGTCCCCACCACGAAGGGATGGATGCCGATCGCAACGACAGCGGCCTCACGGTCGGGGGGCGCCTCGGCCTCCCTGGCCAGTTCGGTTACATAATCGATCCACAGCCGCTCCATATCAGCTGGTTGTTTCAAGCGCTGCAAGTATTGCCCCATATCCACTGTGACTGCCGGATAGGGAATTAAGACCAGCGGTCCCGACTGGGTGGTGAGGCGAGAGAGGATATCGGAGTCCATGCCGTCGAGCGAATAGGCGATGCCTTCGGCGGCGGTGGCCCTGAATGTATCGCCATTGGGGTATACGCTAGGACTCGTCCAGCCCCGTGACCTCACGCCCGTATACTTCTCGATCAGGTCGAGAGTGCGGTGAATGTACGCTCTCTGTTCGTCGAGGCCGCGCCCAAGCGGGAGCAGGTCGGTCGAGTTGTTGATGCCGTGCGCGATGATAGGGGCTTTTGGGACCAGCGAACGAAATTGCTTCCAGAGATCGGGGCGCGTCTCTGGAAAAAGCGCATTCAAGGCAATGCTCAAGGGCATCCCTTGCTCATCGAACAGCCTTCCAACCCGAGGAATGCCCCAATCTACGGCATATTGACGAAACGCCTCGTCGACGACATCGGGGTCCCGCGCAACCATATCCGATCGAAAATTCGGGCCGTGCCCAAAACCCCATATTTCAACGTAGAAAATGAAACAGACCGCGATCTTCCTTCCTCCCGGCCACGCTGCCACATGAATGGGTTCTCGCGGCAACCCGGTTATCCAGTCGCCGGTATTTTCACTGACTGCCGGGCCTGCCGAAATCAGCAGGCAAACAAGCGCCAACAGCATGTTAATGGCAAAGCCGAAAGGTTTCCCATTGTTCTTCGGCCCGTACTCTCGTTCGGTCATGCTCACGATGGCGGCAACTCCCCACACAAACCTCAGCCAAGATTCTCCAGATGATCCCAAGTTTCGAGCAAGACAGTAGCCCGCAAGGCTGCTCGTGGCAATCTTGAGACGGTCGGCGCCTCAACCACCGTAATTCTTGATCAGATACTCAGTGATAATCTTGGCGTCCGCATCGTCGATCGGCGCCCCGAAGGCATGGATCATCTTGTCGACCTCGACCTGCCAGGCGGACGCGTTCAGAAACGGGGAGTTCATCGGCACGAAATCGAGGCCGTGGCAGGCGCCGCAGCTGGCTTCCACGCGATCGAACCCGGGTGCGCGCTGATTAGCGGCTTCTTGCCCCGCAGCGCGTCGAAAATCGCCTCCGAGCGCGTGCCCACGGGCAACAGCGGCGAAAGCTTCCGCCTGCCTTGGGCCAACGCCGCAGCGCCGAGCCACGGCAGGCCGCGTCCGACGAGCGCCGTGCCGACGCCGGTCTTGAGCAAGCGGTGTCGCGTGATCATGGCGTCCTCCCCATCGAGCGGCTCCGCCACGCCAACGCGGAGGCGTGGTTTTGGCCATCTGAGTGCATGAAGGGTGCTCGACCGACGCGGGCGGTCGCCTCACGGAAGCTCGGCAATGGAACTGGGTCCCGGACCCGGCGTGATCCGCATCGGCCACTGCTTTGACCCGAACGGCACCAGTGGCGGTAGGAACGGCTTGGTTCCGAGTTTGGTGCTTTCAGCGACGATTGCGGCGCGCGCATCGCCTCCCATTAATTCATAGTCCATCAGGTAGTAATTGCCAAAGAATAGCGCTCCATCCGAGCGGTCGGCGATGATCCGGGTCAGAGCCTCCATCATGTCGTTGGGCGTCATGGTGAAGGAGATGGTCTCGATCAGGATCAGCCGGTCGTTGACGGCCTCCGGCCCGAAAAACTGCCCCAACACGCTGAACAATACGTTGTTTTGTCGCGTGGCATAGATCGAATTGCTGGCCGCGTAGGTCTTATCCCAATCACCGCTGAGCATCTTCTTCCAATCCGCCAGCACCTTCATCCAATGGGCGACCTGAGTCTGCGCCGCCCAGGCGATGTCTTCCTTCAGGTACGGCGCCTGTTTCTTGGCGAACGCCTCCAACGCGGCGAAGGAGATGGCACCATTGGCCAAACAATCGTCCATGAATGCAATGTTGTTCTGCAGAATAATGCGATCGTTGTCCCGCCACTCCGGTGGCATCGATATCCCGTCCAGGCCAGCGAGGGCGGACTGCATCCGGGCGCGGTACGCGAGCATCGGGCCGCGCCACGACTGGTCGGCGGGATTATCGAGATACGGCCCCACTACCTGGCTGAGCGCCATGGTGCTGTGGTCGACGGATTTGAGCAATTGATAGACGATGGGCACCGACGGCGCCTCGAGTGCCGCCACGCCGGGCCGATAAAGAATAAACCTACCGCCCGCCCCCGAGAACAGGCCGAGAATGACGGGATGCTTGGCAAGAATGTTCCCCTGGAAGATTTTTGCAGCGTCGTCGTAGAGCTCGAACATGCCGGTGTTCAGCGCCAACACGTTTTTGACCGCGGTGTCGGCGGGACTGGAGACCGTGCGACCCGAAATCGGCGCCATGTAGGATGGCAGATCTTGTGATTTCGTCGTTGTGCCCAAACCCGTCAGCGCAATGAACGTTGCCGTCGCATAAGCGTAGCGTTTGAGCAGCGATTGGCCTCGCATGGCTTGCCTCCCGGATAGTTGCGCTAGCACGTCTACTCGCGAACCCATTGATTTAACGGGCGGCCGTGAACCCGATCCGAGTGCGCCGCTATTTGCACAGGTTTCCTGCGCCGACACCCACCTGGACGATCCGGGCTTTGTCGACGCCACCGACGCCCACGTATTTGAAAATTTGGTCATCGATTTCGCGCTTGCGCGCGCCCTGGATCACAATGTCCTTACTGCCGTTGATCAGCGGCCAGAATGCCGACGCCTGGGGCGCCTTTGCCGAATCCGGGCTGAACGTGAAGTCGATCCCGGTGTTGGTCAAGTAAGCGTGGCCCGCGGAATCGGTGATCCAGAATTCCTGCATGGCAGATTTTTCAGCAACGCTTTTCAGAATCGCATTGATCGCGCCGGGCGTCATGCCCGCCTTTTCGGCGAGGGCGACGAAGTGCGCGGCCAGCAGAGCCTGGCCGACCATATGCCGGGCAATCGTGTCCTCGCAGTCGGCAGCTCGTAACGCCGAAGGGCCGGTGCAGAGCACGAACGACAAGACAAATATCGCGGCGAGGATTCGAGTCATCGGCATGGCGCAGAGCTCCTGTTGCAGCCGGCAAAAAACAGGTCGAGCGTGACGTCGGAACCCAACACTCGATTCTAACCGTGTCCGATGTAGTCCATCCGCCCGCCGTCCACCGTCAGCATCTGTGCCGTGATCCAGCCCGACTCCGGCGAGACCAGGAACACCACCGCATTGGCGATGTCTTCCGGTTCACCGATGCGGCCCATCATCGCTCGTGCGGCGAGACGCTCCTGCGTCCCCTGCCAATCCGTTGCACCGCGGCCGCCTTTCGTCATGTCGGTGCGCACGAAGCCTGGGGCCACGGCGTTCACGGTGACGCCGTGCGGACCCAGCTCCATGGCAAAGCGCCGCGTCAGAATCACCACCTCGGCCTTAGTTGCTGCGTAGAACGCATTGCCAGGCAGCGCGGTGCCGATCGCCGCGACCGAGCTCACGTTGACGATGCGGCCGTAGCGCCTCGCCCGCATGCCCCCCATCACCGCGCGCGTAGCATGGATCACGCCATCAACATTTACCTGGCGCATGCGCGAGACCTGCTTGCGGTCGTAGGTATCCAGCGTGCCTTGCCAAAACACGCCAGCATTGTTGACAAGAATCGTCACCGGACCCAGCTCGGCTTCGGTCCGGGCGACCATCGTCTCGACCGCGGCGGCCTCCGCGACGTCCGCCGCCACCGCGATCGCCCGCCCGCCCGTGGCCGCAATCTCGGCGATCAGGGCCTCGGCGGCGTCCGCACGCGCAGCATAGTTCACGCATACGGCGGCGCCGCGCTGCGCCAATTGCCGGGCCGTTGCTCGGCCGATGCCACGGGCGGAGCCCGTCACGACCGCCACTTGATCGCGCCACTCCATCATTTCCCTCTTCGAAGGGGCTATTTGGTTGGCAACATCAGATGTTCATACGGAGTTCCCGGCCACATGACGTATGGCTTGTTGGGATCGGCTTTGGCGTCTCTCGGGTACCCCTGCATCATGCTCTTGGCCTCGGCACCCACAATCATCACGTGTGAGCCCGTCTTGATCCAGTTATTGTCCGGGGTCTCTTTGGTGGCATAGGGATCGGTATTGCTTGCCCCGTTGTCCCCGCTCAGCATGTAAATGAAACCGAGTCTCTGTGGTGTCGGTCCTTTGCTCTGCCAGGCTTCTACCCACGCCATGGCCGCCTTGTCGGCGCACATTGGCGCTCCTCCCGGGTCCATGCACGTCCATCCATTATTTCCCTCTTGAATCACCTTCATCTTACCGTCATGGCCCGTGTTCATCACCGTTGCCTGTTCCAGAACGTGTACTGGCGCGGCCTGCCTCAGCTTCGTCATGAGTTCCTGGTCATCCACAGTGGCGTGCTGCGCATATGCGAGCGAGGCGGAGCTTACGATGGTGGAAGTGAAGAATAGCAAGGCTGATGCACGTTTCATCGGGGTGCTCTCCTCTGTGGTGCCTTTGATAATTCAGCCGGACCGCGGGGTAGCTCAGGGGGTTGCCGAAGGTGATCGTGGCGTCCCGCGCGGCATGTCGCGCACACCAAAGCTTGCGCCATTACGGCCAAAATAGCGAGTCTAATTGGGATCCGGAGCTATCGGGGCCGGCGACGTTGAGTCGAAATTCGATGCTTTGGGCGTACCGCAGCAATGCTGAATCGGGCGGGCGATTCAGCTTTGTGCGTAGGGTGCTGGAAATGCCACCCGGCGCGACCGATCTTCGGCTGCACGTTCCCCTATCGTGGCCGCGATAGCCCGACTGCGACCCGACAGCTCAACAGCGCGCGCATAAAATTGGGTGACGCGGCGAGCCGCTTGGCGAACGGCCAAGCAATTGTCGTACGCAGTCAATCGGTTTTCGACGGCGACCACTCAATCTCTCTCCTGGGCCATCGTGCATCGTGCCAGATCACTTGATCCTCGGGTTGAGCAGTTCCTGCGAACGCGCGGAGCTCATGTTGGCCCTCGTGATGGGGTTGGCGCCGGTATCGACGTTGGCCGGCACTTGTTCGCCCCTCGAGGCGGCGAGCGCGATCTTGACGCCGTCATAACCCATGCGGAACGGGTTCTGCACGACGAGCGCGGCGATCGTGCCGTTCTTCAGAAATTTGACGAGGTCGTCGTCCGAGCCGAAGCCGACGAGATTGATCTTGTCCCCGGTCTTGTTCGTCCCGTTCTCGGCCACCGCCAGGGCCGCGCCTTGCGCCATGACCAGGTTCGAGGCGAACACGCCGCGCAGTTCCGGATGCTCGGCGATGAGGTCCATCATGATCTTGGAGCCGGTCGCCGCCTTGCCGTCGCCGACCTTCTCGGCGACGATATCCAAGGCGCCATATTTCGCGGCGATTTGCGCCTTGAAGCCCTTGGCGCGCTGATCGAGCGATGCGATCCCGGGTAACGAGGTGATGAGCGCCACGTCGCCTTCGGCATCGGCGTATGTCCTCTTGATCGCCTCGGCGAGAATATCGGCAGCGATGCGACCCGCCTGCTCGTTGTCGGTCGTCAAGAACGAGGTCAAGGCTCTGGAATCGGCGGCGGAATCGATGCCGATGATCTTGACTTTCTTGGCAGCTTCATCGATCGGCTTGCCAAGCGGGGCAAACTGCGCGGGCGCGATGACGACCGCCGCCGGGTTCGACGCGACGGCGTTCTCGAGAATCCTGATCTGGCCGTCGACGTCGGATTCGGATTGGGCACCGAGCTCGGCAACGTTGACGCCGAGATCCTGACCGGCCTTGCGCGCGCCGGCCAGCACCACCTGCCAGTAGAGCGACGTCGTATCTTTGACGATGATCGGAATCGTCGGCTTCGTCTGGGCGCTGGCCATCGCCGCTTCGGCCCGCCCGAGCAGGCTCAACGACTTCGGTACGCCGCCCGAAACCGTCCATAGAACGCCGGTGCCGACCCAGATCATGCGTTCGATGGCGTGCCGACGGCTGACGCCGTATTCGTGATTGTCGTGGTTGTGCGCCATGACGTCCTTCCTCCCTGTCTGTGGAATGGCCCCCTTGGGCCAAAATGGAGACAAGACCTGAACCGCGTCCGTGGAATGCGCCCGGGCCTCGATCGCGTCGCGTTCACTGCGCGGCGTGATTCGCCGGCTCGACCACGATCTTTCCCGTCATGTGCGGGTGCAGCGAGCAGAAATACCCGTAGCTCCCGGGCTCATTGAAGGTGAAGGAGTAGCTGTCGTCGGTGTCGAGGGCTTTCGACTTGAACATCCGCGTCGAGGAGGCGACCGTGTGCGGGATGTCGTCCTTGTTGCGCCAGGTCACCGTCGTTCCGGCCTTGACCGTCAGGCTCGGCGGAGAAAAGGCGAAATCGTCGATCTGCACCGCCGCGTCCTCGGCGCGCGCGCCGCCGGGAAGGAAAAGGGTCGCCGCAACGAATGCGGCGACCAGGAGAACGGCGCCGAGGGGGCGGGAACGCCGTTCGGGACGCAGGCTTTGCATGAAAGCACCCGTTCGAGGCTTCAGCCCTGCAAGGGCTTGTCGATGATGGCGAGCCGCTGCTGACCGCGCACGAAGTTCACGTCGGTGATCCCGAGCAGCGACCGCAGTTTGTCGTCCGGGACTTTCAGCGGGCCGGGCGAGGGCGCGGTCCCGGGCGCCGGCTGCGGAAACGCGGTCGATAGCGCGGTGTGGAAGGCGACGTTGCCTTCGACCTTCTGCATCACCTGGTGGATGTGACCATTGAGGACGGTCACCGAGCCGAACTTCTTCAACAACGAGATGGCGCGGGCGCCATCGTCGGTGCCCCAGCCCCATTGCTCGTACACGGTCCACAGCGGAATGTGGGCGAAGACCACGACCGGAGTGCTTGCGGTGCGGCCGGCAACATCGTCCTGGAGCCACTTGAGCTGCTCCTCCCCGAGCTTGCCGAGCTTACCCGCCTCGAGATTCATGACGTTGACGAGCCCGATGAAATGCACGCCGTCGGCATCGAAGCTGTACCAGCCGGAGCCCTTGGCGTTCTTGCCGTAGCGCTCGCGATAGAATTTTACCTCCTCGTCGATGAGATCGTGCTCGCCCGGCACGTAATGCACGTCGAGCCCGGCTTCGGAGATGGCGCGATCGGCATTGTCGAACTCGGCCGGTTTCGACAGATGCGTGATGTCGCCGGTGTGAATCATGAACGAAGGCCTTGCCGGAAGCGATTTGATCTTGCCGATGGCCTCCTGCAGCGTGCCGATCGCATTGGGGTTGGCCGGCTTGTCGAAGCCGACATGGCTGTCGCTGATCTGCAGGAAGGTCAGCTTGCTCGGCTCGGCCGCCAGCGCCTGGTCGATGATGCCGAGCGAACGCGGCACGCCGCCTGATATTGTCCACAGTACCCCGGTTCCAGCCCAGGTCATGCACTCCAACACCTTGCGGCGGTTCACGCCGCGGTCGTCGTCGGTTTTCTTGGATTCACTCATTGCCTTTTCTCCCGCGCTATGTGGTCGGATTGACGCAGGAGAGACCGGACGCGAGCGCGCTTTATTCCCGGGCGAAAGCGGGGGCGGCAAGAGGCGATCACGTCGTCCCGGCCGGGAATAGACCGGCCCACGACCGAGTCTTGACCCTGTCCGTCGTTCATTTTGTCGAATGCCATTCGGCGCCGGCGGCCTAGCCGAGTGAATTGCCCATGCAAATGGAATTGGTTGGGCAGCGTGCCCATCCATTGAGGGGAGAGCGGGTGAACGGCCCGGACGACCAGACGCGGTTTGCCCGCGTCGTGCTGCCGCATCTCGCCGAGGCTTATGCGCTGGCACGCTGGCTCACCGGCAACGGAACCGGTGCCGGGGACGTGGTGCAGGACGCGTGCTTGCGTGCCTTTCGTGGAAATTGCGGGCTTCCGGGAGGGAAATGCCCGCGCCTGGGTCCTGACGATTGTGCGCCACACCGCATATAGCTGGCTCGGCAAGAACCGCCCCGCGACGCTGGTCGTCAACGACGACGTAGAGGGGGTCGAGGGCGCGGAGATAACGTCCGGGGATGCAGAAGCGGAAACCGAGATGATCGCCAAGGCCGATGCCGCACGCCTCCAGGCCGCGATCCAGAAACTGCCCCCGCCGTTCCGGGAGACGTTGGTGCTGCGCGACCTGCACGGCCTCGACTACCGCCAGATAGCCAAGGTGACCGGCGTACCCATCGGAACGGTGATGTCGCGACTGGCGCGGGCGCGGCGACGGCTGATGACGACGATCGCAAGGGATGAAAATGATGCTACCGCCTGACGACGAGCCGAAATGGCTGGTGCACGCCTATGTGGACGGCGAGCTTGATCCGGCCAACGCGCGCGCAATCGAGCGGCGCATCGCCAACGATGCGGCGCTCGCCGCCGAGCGCGACCGCATCGAGGCGCTGGGGCGTGCGCTGCGGAGCAATTTTCCGTTAACGCCGCCGCCGGCGGCATTGCGCGAGCGCATCGAGCGCGCCGTCGGATTGCGCCGAATGCCATCGCGCCCAACCTGGCTGGCCCTCGCCGCCTCCGTCGCCCTGGCCGTGGTCGTCGGCAGCAGCTCGAGCTTCTATGTGCTCGCCCCGCCCGGTGACCCGACCGCCGACGCGATCGTTTCCGACCACATCCGCGCCCTGATGGCGCCGCAGCCGGCCGACGTCGCCTCCTCGGACCGGCACACGGTCAAGCCGTGGTTCAACGGGCGCATCCCGGAATCGCCGCGCGTCGTCGATCTCGCCAAGAACGACTTTCCGCTGATCGGCGGCCGCATCGACGTGGTCGAGCGCAATCCGGTGCCGACGCTGATCTATCATCACCGCAAGCACCTGATCAGCCTGACCGCGATCTCCGCGCCCCGCAAGCCGGATGCCGCGCCGGTCTCGCGCGCGATCGAAGGCTATAACGTCATCGAATGGACCGGAGACGGCGTGACCTATTGGGTCGTCTCCGACGTCGCCGCTTCCGAACTTGCGCATTTCACCGAGCTGTTCCGAAGCACCCCGTCGGATCAGTGAGCCCAACCCCCCTGCCCGAAAATCCTCTCCTGCAAGGAGAGAGTTTATTGCATGCGCGACTCGCGGCGCGCTTCCGCTCTCCCCGCAGCGGGAGAGGGTATGGGCGGCTTCGTCGCGGGGCTAGTGTTCCGATCCCCCTGACAGGGCTGTGACAGGCATAGGTGCGCTAGCGGCAGCCGCCGCAGGTGCAGTCCACGGAGCAGCCTTTGATCGCTTCGGCCATGATCCGTTTGATGGTTCGCGCGCAGCGGCCGCACCGGGCACTGCAGCCCAGGCAAATATAGACTTCAGCGGTGCCGTGCGGCGATTCCATCTCGATTACGCTGCGCACGTCGTGCTCGGTGATGACGTTGCAGGAGCAGACGATCATGGCCGGTCTGACCGGACGGTGAACATCGCCGTCTTCTCCGAGAAATACCTGATAGGGAAGAGACCGGTCGAAACCGGACTCTATTCCTCGATCGACAGCAGGGAACCTGCTCTTCTCGGTTCTCTGCGAATGCGCCTAGGCGGTCTCTCGCGCGGATCCCGATCCAGTGACGGCAAGTCGCTCCAGTGCAGTTGCTTGTAGTTGAAGCCAGTCTCGATGGTCGGCTTGACCACCTGAAAGAACGGAGAAATATCGAAATCGCGTGGCGCGTAGAGCGAAGAATGACGGATGTGCAGAATTTCCCGGCGCGCCGCCGGGCTTTCCATCAACGTCACTCTGGGCAAGATCGGGTAGCGGACCGTCTCGAAGGCCTGAGCGATCAGCGTCGAGCAGACCAGCCGGGTGGGATCTCCAGAGCCGAGCGCAATCATACGCCGCCGCCAGCGCTGAGGCACCGGCAATGGCACCAGGTAGCGCGCGAGATCGATGATGTTCTTCAGATCATAGCCGCAGCCGATTCGCTCGACTGCGTACGCGCAAACCCTGGCGCAATCTTCATCGGACAGACCCACCGGACGGCATACCCGCGTGTGGAAGTCGAGATATTTCGAAAGCGGCGCCGAAACGACTCCTACGGACATGTCGACTTCGACGAGTACATGCGGCTCGCCGTCTTCATCGACTCTTCCGGCCATGGAGCCGACATAAAGGGCGGCATGCGACCAGGTCGACTGGGTCAGATATTTGATGACTCCGGAGATCCGATTGTTTCCCTCGACCAGCAGAACGTCTCCGGATCGAAGCGATGCGCGCAGGGCGTCGGGATCGCTTCGGGTGAACGGCTCGTATCCCGAAATCGGCTTTTGCAGATAACGGGCGATCGCGTCGCCGATCTTGTAGGTCATGAAGCCCATTGGGCGGTTCCGAATTGCAGACCAATGATGACGCGGTACCCATCGCTCAACGGGTTCAGCTCTATGCTCGAAACAACTCGAAATAGGTCAGAACTGCCGCGAGTGTGAAAATCGCGCCGGTCGTCCCGAATCCCAGCACATAAAGCAGCTCGTGCCCGGGAGGGCCCTGCCGCGCATCATCTGCGGAAATGACCACCGATTTCTCAGGAGCGGGACCCGCGTCGCGCGAGGCATTTATTCCGGCGGAAACGGGCACGGACATCTGGCGCTCCATGAAGCCATGAGGCTCCCACACTGGAGACCGCGTCCACCCGCACTTATTTCCGAAATCAGCGGCTCGTGATCGCTCGGCGCCACTGGCTTCAGAGAGGTCGCGAGCCGGAGACGTCGCTCATCGGCACGGGAATAAATTGCGGTTTATCGCTGTCATTCAGCCGAGTCCGCGCACCAGGCTGATACCGGTACGGCAATTGGAGGGCGTTCCGCGGCGCGTCTCTCGGGGCTTTGTTCGATCTCCCTGACGGCACTGTAAAGCCATGACTGAGGCTTTCGGGACGGCGCCCATGCGCGAAAGAGACAGGCTGAAGCAGATCGATCCATGAAGAATCTCGGGGCGGCAGTCGGCGCGCTGACGATCATGGTGCGCTCGGGCGCGATTCTCGATTTCGAGCTATTCGAATCCGGCAGCGAGGTCTTCGTTCGCGTTTGGCCGGCCGGAGATCTCGAGGATTCTCGGCTGCGAAGGCAGGTCGCCGCTCTCCTTCCAGGCTATGTGGACGAACGGCACGTAACGATCGAAGCGCGAAGGTAACAGTCCAAATCCCGCGAGCTCTCTGGCGTGCCAGCGGCGCCGGACCCAAGCGATCACGAGCCGCTGATTTCGGAAATAAGTCGCTTCATGGAGCGGCACATGTCCACGTCGGTTTCTTCCGGAACAGATGCGTCGCGCGACTCCGGTCCCGCTCGTGGGAAACCGGTGGTGATTTCCGGGAATGATGCGCGGCAGGGCGCTCCCGGCCACGAGCTGCTCTATGTCCTGGGATTCGGGACCACCGGCGCGATTTTCGCGGTCGCGGCAGTTCTGGCTTATTTCGAGCTATTTCGAGCCTGGAGTTGAAACAGGCCTCAGGTCGCGAGGACGCTTCTCCGAGCCACGTCACAAGCTCACTTTATCAAGGCGCAGGTCGTCGGCAGGCGGGTTTCGCACCGATCTGCATTCGTGGAGAATGTGGTCGCGCTCATGGTCGTTACCTTGGCACTCACTGTCCTCATGTGCCTCGCCGCGGTCGCGCCAGCGGTGTGGACGTTCGCAACTGCCGCTGCCGCCGAAACGCACATTCCGGTGGGACTTTCGCAGTGTTTGTCCGTTAAGGACGACCCTGGCCGAC
>VAZU01000062.1 GCA_005884745.1 Alphaproteobacteria bacterium | reverse complement strand
TCGGGGGGACTTTTCGGCGCATGGCCCCGGGCGTGAAATTCGCGCCGAGCCAGAGCGAAAGAAAATCGGCGTTGAATACGCCGCCGTAGCGGAACAGTTGGCGGCGATAATCGGTGCAGATCGCGTTGGCGAAGAAGGCCCGGAGCGCCGGCGGGCGGCGCGCCGCGACGGCGGGCTGGTTCATGCCGTAATACGACGTGCCGAACAGGCACACGTCGCCGTTCGACCAAGGCTGCTTCGCCGCCCAGGCGATGCAGGCGAAATGATCGTCGATCTCCCGCTCGCACAGCCAGGGCTGCAGCCGGCCTTGCGAACGGCCCACCCCGCGCGCCGTCACGATCGCCTGCACATAGCCGCGGTCGGTCGCGATCGGCGGGGAGCCGATCTCGTTGGTGCCGTTGGGAACGCCGGCGGTGTGCAGGTCGAGATTATACGCGGCGAACTGCAGGATCACCGGATAGCGCCCCGCGCGCGCCGGCATGTAGACGTCGGCCGCGAGCTTGACGCCGTCCGGCATCGGGATCGGCACGTCGGCGAGCAGCCGGCACCCGAGCCCTTGCTCGGCAATTGCGGACGGCGTCCAGCCGGCGAGCTGGCGTTCGTTCAGCCGGGCATGCAGCGGAATGAGATTGTCGAGCCAGCGCATGGCCGTGCGGTGGATTGCGGCCGATCCGAACGGCTCAGCGCGCTTCCCGCCTGGCCATGAAGGCCAGGCGCTCGAACAGGTGCACGTCCTGCTCGTTTTTCAGCAGCGCGCCGTGGAGCGGCGGGATGAGCTTCTTGGGATCGCGCTCGCGCAGGATCTCCGGCCCGATATCCTCGACCAGCAGCAGCTTGAGCCAGTCGAGCAGCTCCGAAGTGGAAGGCTTCTTCTTCAAGCCCGGCACCTCGCGGATCTCGTAGAACAGCTTCATCGCCTCGGCGACGAGCCGCTGCTTGATGCCGGGAAAATGCACTTCGACGATCGCCCGCATCGTCTCGGGATCGGGAAAACGAATGTAATGGAAGAAGCAGCGGCGCAGGAACGCGTCGGGCAGCTCCTTCTCGTTGTTCGAGGTGATGACGACGATCGGCCGGCGGCGCGCCTTGATGGTCTCGCCGGTCTCGTAGACGAAGAACTCCATGCGGTCGAGCTCCTGCAACAGATCGTTGGGAAACTCGATGTCGGCCTTGTCGATCTCGTCGATCAGCAGCACCGGACGCTCGTCGGACACGAAGCCGTCCCATAATTTGCCGCGCTTGATGTAATTACGGATGTCTTTCACCCGGGCGTCGCCGAGCTGGCTGTCGCGCAGGCGCGATACCGCGTCATATTCGTAGAGCCCCTGCAGCGCCTTGGTGGTCGACTTGACGTGCCATTCGATCAGCGGTGCTGCGAGCGCCTTGGCGATCTCGAGCGCGAGCACCGTCTTGCCGGTTCCCGGCTCGCCTTTGACCAGCAGCGGACGCTCCAGATTGATCGCGGCATTCACTGCCACCTTCAGGTCGTCGCTGGCGACGTAGCCGCTGGTGCCTTCGAAACGCATTTTTTCCTCGTTACGCCGCGCGCAGAAAAGCTCAGCCGTGGGGTGGGCCAAAAGCGGCGCTCCAGCGTCGATCTTTGATCTGCGCAATGCCGCTTTTTGCCAACCCTACAGGGCCGGCGTTCCCGCCCGCAAGCCGAGCCGCCGGTATGGGGTGCCGGCCCGGTTGCCCCGGGTCGTTTCCCGGTAGGGCGGGCCGCGGCGGGGCTCGCGCCGAGCGCCCACTGCGGTGCAGCGCGAGTCGCTGGCGTTGCAAGCGTTTTTTCCTCACCTGGGCAGTTGTCAGGGCGCTCGCTTGCTGATTATAAGCGTCCGCCGCGGGGAGGAGACTCGCGCAGGTTCGGTGCAAGGAGTCGCGATGGGATGCCCAGGGAGAAGCAAAATCATTATCGCCCAACCGATCGGGAGCCCTTCATGAACGAGCGGCAGCGCGATTATTTCCGCAACAAGCTGCTGGCGTGGCGGGAGGACATCCTGCGGGAGGCGCAGGAAACCCTCCAGCACTTGCAGGACGAAAATCAGAATCATCCGGACCTCGCCGACCGCGCCTCTTCGGAGACGGAGCGGGCGATCGAGCTCAGAGCCCGCGATCGGCAGCGCAAGCTGATCGCCAAGATCGATGCTGCGCTGCAGCGCATCGAGGACGGGACCTACGGGTTTTGCGAAGAGACCGGCGAGCCGATCTCGCTGCGGCGCCTGGAGGCGCGGCCGATCGCGACCTTGTCGATCGAGGCCCAGGAGCGCCACGAGCGGCGCGAGCGCGTCTACCGCGACGATTGAGCGATCCGTCATGCCCGGCCTCGTGCCGGGCATCCACGATCTGAATTGCCATCCAGGAAGACGTGGATGGCCGGGACAAGCCCGGCCATGACGATCACTCCTTGCCGGCCGGGCGGCCGAGGAGGCTGGCCATCTCCTGCTCCAGGCTGTCGAGCACGGATTTGGGCTTTGCCTCCGGCAGCCCGGGATGCGCGGCTCCGGACGGCGCCGGGCGAGGAGATTCCGGCTTTGCCGCCGGCGGCTTTGCGGCCTCGCGGCCGATCGGTGAGGCGCCGAAAGGAACCGGGGAGGGCCGCGGTCCCGTTTCCGGCACGGACGCGGGCTTCGGGAAGCCGGGCTCGATTCGAGCTTGGCCCGGCGCGCCCGGCCGCCGCAATGCTGCTTCGAGGCGCTGCGCCATATCGGTGAGCTCGGCATCGCTCGCGGGCGGCGCCGGTCGCGCGTGGGCCGAGATCGTCGGTTCGGGCGCGGGTTTCGGTGCCGGGGTCAACGGTGGGGCTGGCCGCACCGGCATTTCCGGCGTGCGGCCGTGCGATTGGGCCGGAGCCGGCGGCCGGACCACAGGCTCCGCGACGCGGGGCGTCTGCGGCGCAGGCTCCGGTTTTGCCATCGCTTCCGGACGAGGAGGTCCTTCCGGCCGCAATGACGGCAATTCGCCCCCGCGCGGCATGGCGGGTTCGGTTCGGCCCGCCTCCGCGGCCGCACGGCCGGATATCTCGCGGGGCGCCGCAGCCGGCTCCGCGGTGCGGGCCGTGACTTCGGCCAGCCCGGGCGCGCGCGGCGCCGGCGCCTCCCGGAGCGAGGCCACCGGCACGGCGCGAACGATGTTCTGCTCGACGACGATGTCGCTCGGACCGCCGATCATCAACAAATGCTCCACGTTGTCGCGGCGAATCAGAACGAGCCGGCGACGGCCGTCGACCGCGGCCGCGTCGATCACCGCCAGCCGAGGTTGCCGCCCGCGCGCGGCGCCCGCCCCGAGCCCGATCCCGCCGAAGCGGCGGATCGCCCAGAACGTCAGCACGATCAACGCCAGAACGATCAGAAATGCGATGAAGAATTGCACGGCGGTCGACAGCTCGCCAAACAGGGTTCCCATCGGTGCTCCCTCGCTACGCTTGCGGCGGGCCAAGCCGGTGGCGGCCTATGCCGAACGCCCGAACCGATTCCACCGCTTCGCGCGGCATCCGCCCATCGAAAAAGGGCCGTGCCCCAGCCGGAAACGGCCCCAATAGCACACTTTTTACGGTTCGCGGCAGATTGATGGCGAAAGGTCGGTGCGGAGTCGCGTGACCGTCCAGGCGTCCGCGCCGAGCTGTTGACGCCTGACCGGAGCGGCACCGGAAATACACCGCCATCATGATTCCCTTGCAGCGGCCGTAGCGGATAGTACTTATGCGTCAATCTGACGCCCGAATCGGCATGGCGACCCAGGACCTGAGCGAAACCCCAAAGCTTGCGGAGCGCGCCGAGCGGGCCGGCAGCGTCGGCATGGTGCTGCTCGTCGCATTGGGCCTGATCGGGGCCGCAGTGGCGTTTCTGCTGATCGGACGCAATAACGCGCAGCCCTATATCCTGGCATTCCTGTCGGCGCTCGCCGTGACCGGGGTGTTTTCCCTGTTCGCCGGCGCCGCCGGGATCCTGCGTCTTCCGGGCAAGGATGCCGGCAACGCGTTTGCGTCCGCGTCCGCGGACGGTGCTCCCGACGCCATCGTGGTCACCGATGCCGGCGGCCGCGTGCTCTATGCCAATGCCGCCTATCTGACGCTGGTCGGGGCTGCCACCGCCCAGGATGCACGGCCGGTCGAGCGCGTCTTCATCGGCGACCCGGATCTCTCCGAGGCGGTCTATCGGCTGGCCAAGGCCGCCCGCGAAGGCCGGCAGCTGCAGGAGGAAGTGCGGCTGGCCGGGCCGCCGCCGCGCTGGCTGCGCTTCCGGGTGCGCCCGCTCGGCGCGACGGGTAGCGCCGCGCGCTCGACGGTGTGGAGCGTGGCCGATGTCACGCGCGACCGCGAGCGCCAGGAGAACGTGTTCCAGGAGCTGCAGCACGCGATCGATTATCTCGATCACGCGCCGGCCGGCTTCTTCTCCGTCGATGCCGCGGGCGACGTCGGCTATCTCAACGCGACGCTGGCGAATTGGCTCGACCATGATCTTGCGCAGATCGGCTCCGGCGGGCTCAAGCTGACCGACATCGTCGCGGGCGAGGGCGCGGCGCTCCTCACCACGCTCGCGGCGGCGCCCGGGGAAGTCAAAACCGAAGTGCTCGATCTCGATCTCAAGACCCGCAGCGGGCGCACGCTGCCGGCACGCCTGCTCCACAAGGTGGCATTCGCCGCCGACGGCACGCCGGGAGCATCCCGTACTCTCGTGCTCAATCGGGCGCGCGAGGAGGGCGGCGATCCGCAACGCGCCGCCGAAGTGCGCTTCGTGCGGTTCTTTCACAACGCGCCGATGGCGATCGCCACCGTCGACCGGGAGGGCCGGATCGCCCGCGCCAATGCACCGTTCGCGCGTCTCCACCACAGCATCGGCAAGGGCGAACCGGCGCCGGCGGAGGGGCGGTCCATCCTCGCGGTCGTCGTCGAGCGCGACCGGGCGGGGCTCGCCGCCGCGATCGGCCGCGCCGCGGAGGGTCAGGGCGAGATCGCGCCGATCGATGCGGCGCTGGCGCGCGACGCCAACCGCTCGGCGCGCTTCTACGTGTCGGCGGTCGAGAAGAACGAGCGCGACGGCGAGGCGGCGATCGTCTATGCGGTCGAGACCACCGAGCAGCGCGCGCTCGAAGCCCAGTTCACCCAATCGCAAAAGATGGAAGTGGTCGGTCAGCTCGCCGGCGGCATCGCCCACGATTTCAACAACGTGCTCTCCGCCATCATGATGGCGACCGATTTCCTGCTCAACGCCCACAGGCCGACCGATCCGTCGTTCCAGGACATCATGCAGATCAAGCAGAACGCCAACCGGGCGGCGAGCCTGGTGCGGCAATTGCTGGCGTTCTCGCGGCGGCAGACATTGCGCCCGCAGGTGCTCGATCTCGGCGAGGTGCTCTCCGACCTGACCATGCTGCTGCGGCGCCTGATCGGCGAGAAGGTCACGCTCGAGGTCGTGCACGGGCGCGACCTGTGGTCGGTCCGCACCGATCTTTCCCAATTCGAGCAGGTGATCGTCAATCTCGCGGTCAATGCCAGGGACGCGATGCCCGACGGCGGCAAGCTCGAGATCAGGACGCGAAATCTCGGCGAGGCGGAATGCGCGGGCCTGGCCTACAAGCCGATTACCCCGGGCGATTATGTGCTGATCGAGGTCGGCGACACCGGGCACGGCATCGCGCCGGAACATATCGACAAGATCTTCGAACCGTTCTTCTCGACCAAGGAGGTCGGCAAAGGCACCGGGCTCGGCCTTTCCACCGTCTACGGCATCGTCAAGCAGACCGGCGGATTCATCTTCCCGCAATCCGAGGTTGGCCGCGGCACGGTGTTCCGCATTTTCCTGCCGCGCCATGTTCCGCGCGCCGAGGAGCCGGCCGCGGCCGATGCGGGCAAGCCGGTGTTCGCCGGCGAGGCGACCAAGGCGCCCGCGGATCTCACCGGCCACGGCACCATCCTGCTGGTCGAGGACGAAGAGGGACTGCGGGCGCTCAACGCCCGCGGCCTCACCTCGCGCGGCTACACCGTGCTCGAGGCCGGCAACGGGGTCGAGGCCATGAAGGTGCTGGAGGAGCGGGCAGGGGACATCGATCTCGTCGTGTCCGACGTGGTCATGCCGGAGATGGACGGGCCGACGTTGCTCGGGGAGATGCGCAAGCGCAACCCCGGTCTCAAGATGATCTTCGTTTCCGGCTACGCCGAGGATGCGTTCGAGAGTCTGCCGGACCGCGGCCAGTTCGCCTTCCTGGCGAAGCCGTTCACGCTCAAGCAGCTGGTCGCCGCCGTCAAGGAGACCATGGCGAGCTGAGCATGTCCTGCTCGCGACGATTCAATTGCATCGCAACCTTCGAAAACCAGCCTAGAATCATTCTAGTTTGAGGTTCCTCATTTGTGATTGGAGCCGCCGAGGCTTACGTGTATCTCCGCGAACGGATCGGCGGATGTCTCCACGAATGTCGATGCGCCCACGCAAGGACAAAGCGACCGCTGCTCGCATGAAAAGTTCGACCGCCGTCTCGCCGGAGCCCATGCATTATTTCAGCTGGCGTCGCTTCACCGCGGTGGCCGGACCTGGTCTTGTGGTGATGCTGGCCGACACCGACGCCGGCAGCGTCATCACCGCCGCTCAGAGCGGGGCGGAATGGGGCTATCGCCTGCTGCTGTTGCAGCTCATCCTGGTGCCGATCCTCTACATCGTGCAGGAGCTCACGGTGCGGCTCGGCATCGTCAGCGGCAAGGGCCACGCCGAGCTGATCCGCGATCATTTCGGCCGCGGCTGGGCCTGGCTCTCGGTTGCGACGCTGGTGCTCGCCTGCGTGGGCGCGCTGCTCAGCGAATTGAGCGGGCTTGCCGGCGTCGGGCTGCTGATGGGAGTTCCGGCGCCGATCACCATGGTGCTGGTGGTGGCGGCGCTCATCATCATGGCCTATCGCGGCTCCTATCTGGCCGTGGAGCGCATCGCGATCGTGGTCGGCGCCTTCGAGCTGGTGTTCCTGGCGGTGGCGCTCGAGGCCGGGCCCAGCATGACGGCGCTGGCGGCCGGGTCGGTGGAGATCCCGTGGCAGGAACCGAAATATCTCTATCTGGTCGCCGCCAATATCGGCGCCGTGATCATGCCCTGGATGGTGTTCTATCAGCAGTCCGCGGTGGTGGAGAAGAAGCTCACGATCGCGGATCTGCCGGCGGCGCGGCTCGACACCGGCATCGGCGCGGTCCTGACCCAGGTCATCATGGCGGCAGTGCTGGTCGCCACCGCGGCGACGCTCGCTGGCAAGACGCAGACCGGCGCGCTCGACAGCGTGCAGCAGATCGCGGAGGCGATCACGCCCTATCTCGGCGAAACCACCGGCAAGCTGCTGTTCGGCCTGGGCCTGTCGGGATCGGCGATAGTGGCCACCATCGTGGTCACGCTCACCGCGGCGCGCACGCTGAGCGAGGTCCTGGGCGTAAAACATTCGCTCGAGCACGAGCCTGCGGAAGCGCCGTGGTTCTACGGCATCTACACCGCCACCCTGATCGCCGGGGCGCTGCTGATCGTCTCCGGGGTCAATCTGGTGAGTCTGAGCGTCGGCGTGCAGGTGATGAACGCGCTGTTGCTGCCGATCGTGCTCGGCTTCCTCTACCTGCTGGCGCGACGACTGCCGAACCCGTATCGTCTCAAGGGGGCCTATGCTCTTATCGTCGCGGTCGTGATTGCCGCGGCGGTGATTTTCGGGTTGTATTCCGGGGTGCTCGGCTTGTGGGGTTAAGCCCGCCCCAATCAAACAGGCAAAATTAGCCAGGGGAATCGCGGCATCGAGTATGCGCTGCTGTGGTGGCTGTTGTGCATCGCCATCTTCTTCCGCGGGGGCGGGCGCTATTCGCTCGATCACCTGCTCGCAAGGGAATTTTGATGGACGGATGGTTGACGGTTGGCGGGATCTAGCGAGGAGCCATGTCCAACCCTGCGATTGGGAAGGAGCCATAGGCATCTCGTTCATCGCGCGGTGCGTCGGCCGCCGCGCGTAATTGCCTCTCCGTAGGCGATCGTCGCCAACGTTCTCCCGAACGCGTCCCCGGACGATTCCGCAGCGCGGAAAGCGCTCGATCGCTCTTCCCGAGAACGTGATCGGGCCGCTCCCGTCGATATTACGCCTGCCGCAACCATTTGGCCGAACCCGCGTTCATGCCGTGATCGTGCGGATCGATGCGGCCGTCCAATTCGGTTCCTATGCCGACGCGTTGCGGGGCCGACGATCATGATAGGGAGAGGCGAGAATGACGGAAGCGAGTAGACATGGATACGTGACGGCAGCTGCCGAGCGAGAGGTGGTAAGCAGCGATGTCGTATTGCTGCTCGGTCGCGTGCTGATGGCCGCGATCTTCCTGAATGGCGGCTTCCACAAGCTGACGGGGCTCGAGGGCTTCGCCGGGTATTTGGCCGGCCACGGCGTCCCGGTCGGCGCCTATCCGATCGCGGTGCTTGCGGCCTGCGTCGAGTTCTTCGGAGCGCTGTGCGTCCTCGTCGGACTGGGCACCCGCTACGCTGCAGTGCTGATGGCGGGGTTCACCTTGGTTGCCGCCCTCATCGCTCATCGATTCTGGGAGATTTCCGATCCGGCCATGTACGTCAATCAGATGAACCACTTCATGAAGAACGTGACGATCGTGGGCGGTTTCCTGTTGCTCTACGCCGCGGGACCCGGGCGGCTGAGCGTCGATCGCCGCGGCAGTTGAGACGCCGTTCCGACCGGCTGCCTCGAACCATTCGGCTCGAGCCGGCCGGCGGGCGCCCGAATCCGGAAGCTCGACCTCGAATTGGCCGGGCTTGCCCCAAGGCCGGGCGTCCGCTGCTCCGGGGGGCCGAGCGAGGCGGGCCATGGCGCGCCGCCCGGCCGCTCGACCTTCCTGTGAGCCGGGTCACACACCCTTGCGCTAATTGTGATACACAGGGGCCGAGGCGAATGCCCGACGCTTTCGCCAACCGGAGGGGGCTCTCGTGTCAACGCAACTCGGCTCGGCCGGACAGAAGCGCCGGCCTCAAATTGCCGGCGAAGTGCTTCGCATGGCGTTTTGGGGCGTTTGCGGCGCCCTGGCGGTGGTTGCTGTCGCAATGATTCAAAAGGCGCCGCAGGTCCGCGCTGCGGCGGAACAGCGGCAGGCCGCGGAGATCGCCGCGGAAAACAGCGCGCATTGCGAAAAATGGGGAATGCGTGCGGGAACTCGCCAGCACGTAATCTGCACGCTCGATCTCGATGAGATCCGGGCCCGGCAGGCCAGGCGCCTCGCCGCCGGGATCCAGGGCCTGATCTGACGCGCGGAGCGTTTCCGCCAGGGCCATCCATCGCCGGTCAGGATCGCCTCGGGACAGAACCGGATCCCGCGGGCCCTATCGGTCCACCATGGATAAATTTGCCGATCCGCCATGCAGCAGCCGCGCCCGCCCGAGGACCCCGACGAGGACCGCGAGCGCAGCCGCAACAACCTGCTGTTCCTCGTGGTGGCCGTCCTCCTGGTGATCGCGGGCATCTGGCTGGTCAATAAGCTGATCGACCTGCGCAATCTGCAGAACTGCCTGGAATCCGGCCGGCGCAATTGCGCCCCGATCGAGACCCCGCCGCCGCGGTGAGCGCCGCTGGGGCCGGGAGATTCACGAAGAGGCGGGAGAGCGGCCATCCTCTGCCCGCACGGCGTTCGCAATTGGCCGTGGGCGAGCCGCAGTCTGCTCCCTCTCCCCGCCGGGGAGAGGTGGGAGTTCGCTTGACCGCCGAAACTCCCAACTCACTCCGCTGTTACTCGACTCATCTCAATCCAGGCGGCGGAACTTCTGCGCCCGGCGGCCGAAGCCGACCTCGGCGGTGTAGAGGTTGCCCTTGGAATCGATGCCGATGTTGTGCACCCACTTGAACTGCCCGGCCATGCGTCCGCCGCGCCCCCACGACGTCAGCACCTCGCCGCTGTCGCGCTTGAGCGTGACGATCTGATTGTTGGCCCCGTCGGCGATGAAGATGAAGTTTTGCGCGGGATCTTCGGAGAGCACCAGGTCCCAGACCGAGCCGTTGGCGAGCGTCTGCGGCTCGACCCGGAACTCCTTGACGAACGTGCCGTCTTTGCGAAAAACCTGGATGCGGTCGTTGACGCGGTCGCACACGTAGACGAGCCCGTCGTGGCTCAGCCGCACGCAGTGCACCGGATTGGCGAACTGCTCGGATAGCGGCGCCTTGGGGTCATAGGCCGGCTGCTTGTCGTCGTTCGGGCGACGGCCGTAAGCGCCCCAGTGGCGCTTGTAGGCGCCGGTCCCGCTGTCGAACACGATGATGCGCCGGTTGAGATAGCCGTCGGCGACGTAGAGCTCGTGCGCCGCCTCGTCGATCTGCAGGTGCGCGGGCCGGCCGAGTTGGGTCTCGCTGTTCGACCCGCCGGTCGAGCCGGCCTTGCCGATCTGCTGCAGGAACTTGCCGTCGGGCGTGAACTTCAGGATCTGATGGTCGCCGGGATCGTTGCCCGCGACCCAGACGTTGCCGTCCTGGTCGACGAAAATGCCGTGCTCCATCTTGGGCCAGTCGTAGCCTTCGCCCGGACCGCCCCACGCGCGCAGCAGATTGCCCTCGGCGTCGAACTCGAGCACCGGGGCGGCCGGCGTGCAGCATTTGGTCGCGGGCGGGTCCTGCATCGCGCCCTTCTCGTCGTCGACGAGGGTCGCAGGCCGGTGCACGACCCAGATGTGATCGTCGTTAGCCACCGCGATCCCGGCGACCTGGCCGAGGATCCAGTTCTTCGGCAGCGGTTTGGGCCAGAACGGCTCGACCTGGAATTTCGGCGCGTCCTCGGCCAGCGCGGGGGCTAGACCGAGCATTGCGGGGGCAAGCGAAACCGCCGCGACGAGGTAGAACAAGGTTCTGTCAATGCTCACGATCTCCTCCCGATTTGACGTTCTTGGTTACAAACGCCGACACTCCCGCCGCCTCATTCGATCACCTCGTCGGCGCGGGCGAGCAGCGTCGGGGGAACATTGAGGCCGAGCGTCTTGGCGGTCTTGAGATTGATGACCAGCTCGAATTTGGTCGGCTGGATGACGGGGAGGTCGGCCGGCGTGCTGCCCTTCAATATTTTCCCGACATAGATTCCAGCCTCGCGATAGCTGGCTCTAGCACTGCTGCCATAGCTGATCAGACCGCCGGCTGCCGCAAACTCGCGAGCATAGTACATCGCAGGCACCGATCCGCGGTCGGCCAGTCCGATGATTTGCGCGTGACTGTGGGTGAAAAACGGATCGTCGGCGACAAGGAGCGCACGAGCCTGCTGCTTGGCAAGAGCAGCAAAAGCGCCATCGATTTCAGCTTCGGTACTGGCGCTGCAGGCAAGGGTCTGCTGGCCGAGGGCAGTTGCGGTCCCTTGCACATCTTTCAGATGACTCGCGGCATTCGGGTTCCTGGGATTCGAGAGTATGCCTATCAGGGACGCCGTGGGTACCAGCTCGTGCAGCAGCTCCAGCCGCTTGCCGCCCAAATGGCCGTAGAGTTGACTTAC
>VAZU01000061.1 GCA_005884745.1 Alphaproteobacteria bacterium | reverse complement strand
TCATTTCTATAGTGCCGCGGCCCGGCGCGGAGGTTTCCGCGCCGTTCGTTTTGCGCGAAAAATCTGACGCGCGGGGCGGCCGGGCGGCGGGCGGCCGGGCAACAGACTTGATCCGATCGGCGATCCGAACGCCGCGGCCAAAAACGCGGGAAATAGCCATGTTCGCAATCATCAGGACCGGCGGAAAGCAATATCGGGTCGCCGAGCAGGACCTGATCACGGTCGACAAGATTTCGGGAAAAGCCGGCGACGCGGTCCGGTTCGGCGAAGTGCTCCTGCTCGGCGGCGAGACCGTCGTGGTCGGAAGCCCGATGGTGGCCGGCGCAACCGTGGCCGGCGAAATGGTCGAGCAGGGCCGCGGCGAAAAGGTCATCGCGTTCAAGAAGCGCCGCCGCAAGAATTCGCGCCGCAAGCGCGGCCATCGCCAGGAATTCTCGGTGGTCCGCATCACCGAGATCCTCACCGAGGGCAGAAAGCCCGCGGCGAAGGTCGAAGCCGCGCCCCGGGCCGAAGCCGCGCCGCAAGCCGCGCGGGCCGAGCCGCCCGCACCGGCGCCCAAGCCCGCGCCCGCCGCCCCCGCCGCGCCGACGCCCGCGGCACCTGCCGCCGCCCCGCCGGCGCCGCAAGCGGAGGCGAAGCCGAAAGCGCCGGCCGAGAAGGCCGAAGCCAGGCCGCCGCCGTCCCCGGCGCCCGCGGCGAAGACGGAAGCTGAAGCCGGGAAGGCGGAAGCAAAACCCGCCAAGCCCAAGGCGGCGGCGAAACCGGCGAAGAAGGAAGCCGCCAAATCCAAGGCCGAGAAGCCGGCCGCGCCTACGAAAAAACCCGCGGCGAAGAAGCCGGCCGCGGATAAGGGCAAGGGAAAAAAGAAGTGATATGATTCCGTCACGGAATCGGGGTAGAAGATCGAGCTAAGGAGAGCAGCGAACTCATGGCTCACAAGAAAGCAGGCGGTTCCTCGCGCAACGGCCGGGATTCGGCGGGCCGTCGCCTGGGCGTGAAATTGTTCGGCGGCCAAGCGGTGCTCGCCGGCAATATCCTTGCGCGCCAGCGCGGCACCAAATGGCACGCCGGCCAAAACGTGGGCATCGGCAAGGATCACACGCTGTTCGCACTGACCAACGGGAGAGTCGAGTTCAAGACCAAGACCAAGGGCCGCACCTACGTATCCGTGATCGCGATGACGGAGGCCGCGGCAGACTAGACGGCGGAAATTTGTGCGTCCGCCGGCATCCATCGAACCGGCGGACCCGATCGGGTTCCAAGAGGGGAGACGGGATGCCGGCTCCCCTCTTCGCTTTTTTGGAGCAAAGGAGCCCGTGCCATGACGCTGCTGGACCCGATCGCCGCGGAGAGCCTGCGGGAGGCGAGTATTCCCGTCCTCGAGACCGAGCGGCTGGTGCTGCGCGCCCCGCGTCCCGAGGACGCCGAGAACATCGCGATGCTCGCCAACGAGCGCCGCATCGCCGAGAACACGGCGCGCATCCCGCATCCCTATACGCTCGCGGATGCCGAAGCGTTCCTGGCCGCCGCCAACCGGTCGGACCGGGAGACGACGTTCGTGATCGCGCTGACCGAGGGCACGCTCATCGGCGCGTGCGGGCTCGAGCTGCGCGACGGGCCGGGCACTGCGGGCTTGATGCCGGAGCTCGGCTGCTGGCTCGGCGTGCCTTACTGGGGCCGCGGCTTCGCCACCGAGGCGGTGCGCGCGCTGATCGACCACGCCTTCACCGATCTCGAGCTCGAGGCGCTGCAGGCCGGCGCCCGGGTCACCAATCCGGCCTCGCGGCGGGTGCTGGAGAAATGCGGCTTCCAGTGGACCGGGGTCGGGCTCTACCGCATCCGCGCGCTGAAAAGCTCGGCGCCGATCGACCGCTTCCGGCTCGAGCGCTCGATCTGGGCCTCGCTCAAGAGCTGGGGCCGCTCCCGCCGCGTGGCGTAAAGATCCCTCCCCGGAGGGGAGGGTCGCCGCCCGCCAAGTCGGATGTTTCCGACTAGGCCGAATCATGAACTCCGAAATCGGCAACTGCCGATTTCGGTTGGGCGGCGGGGTGGGGCGAACGCCTGAGCGGATCGTCTATTTATGAGCTGAAGAACCTTCACCCCCACCCGGCTCGGACCTTTGGTCCTCGCCACCCTCCCCTCCGCTTCGCGGGGGGAGGGAGAAAACGCCATGAAATTTCTCGACCAGGCGAAAATCCAGATCCGGTCCGGCGACGGCGGCAACGGCTGCGTGGCGTTCCGCCGCGAGAAATTCATCGAGTTCGGCGGCCCCTATGGCGGCAACGGCGGCCGCGGCGGCGACGTGGCGGCGCAGGCCGTAGCCGGGCTCAACACGCTGATCGACTATCGCTACCGCCAGCATTTCAAGGCCGGCCGCGGGAAGAACGGCATGGGCAAGGAGCGCGCGGGCGCCGCGGGCGCCGACCTCGTGCTCAAAGTGCCGGCCGGGACCCAGATCTTCGACGAGGACGGCGAGACGCTGTTGGCCGATCTCGTCGCGATCGGCGACCGCGCGGTGCTCGCCCGGGGCGGCAACGGCGGGTTCGGCAATGCGCATTTCAAATCCTCGACCAACCGCGCGCCGCGCCGCGCCAATCCCGGCCAGCCGGGCGAGGAGCGCACGATTTTCCTGCGGCTGAAACTCATCGCCGATGCCGGGCTCGTCGGCCTGCCCAATGCGGGAAAATCCACGTTTCTGGCCGCGGTCAGCGCCGCGAAGCCGAAAATCGCCGATTACCCGTTCACGACGCTCGTTCCGCAGCTCGGGGTGGTGCGGATCGACGGGCGCGAATTCGTGCTCGCCGATATTCCGGGCCTGATCGAGGGTGCGCATGAGGGCTCAGGGCTGGGCGACCGGTTCCTCGGCCACATCGAGCGCTGCCGCGTGCTGCTCCATCTCGTCGACGGCTTGAACGAAGATGCCGGCGCCGCCTATCGCGCCGTGCGGCACGAGCTCGAAGCCTACGGCCACGGGCTCCTGGACAAGCCGGAGATCGTGGCGCTGACCAAGGCCGACGCGCTCGCGCCCGACGCAATTGAGCAGCAGGTCGCCCGGCTGAAGCGCGCGATGCGCGGCACCGGCGCGGGAACGCAAGCCACGCCGTTGGTGATCTCCGCGGTGACGGGGGCGGGCGTCGAGGACGTGCTGCGCGCGCTGCTGCGGATCATCGATACTGCGCGCGCCGCCGCGCCGGACCGCGCCGCGCACGCGCCGGCGTGGCAGCCGTAACGCTGCTTCCCTCGCGCGGCGGGAACGATCCAACATTGTTACTCGACCGAATACAATCGAAACATGTTTTTTGGCGAACTGAAAGCTGTTTTCTTGAAGACAATCATGGGCTTAGTTCGCCGCGATGCAGCCAAAAACACCGCTTTTCAGCCGGAACCACCCTTTTTCGGAACGTGCTAGACAATGCGCCGCGCCGGCCGAGGTCGCCGGGACCGGGATTCTGCATGTCGCGCAAACCCCCAGTGCTCGGCGATTTCCGCCGCATCGTCGTGAAAGTCGGTTCCTCGCTGGTGGTCGACGCCGGGGCGGGCCGCCTCAACCAGGCCTGGCTCGCCTCGCTCGCGGCCGACATCGCCGGGCTGCACCGCAAGGGCCGCGACGTCCTGGTGGTTTCCTCGGGCGCGATCGCGCTCGGCCGCAGCGTGCTCAAGCTTCAGGCCGCGCTCAAGCTCGAGGACAGCCAGGCGGCGGCGGCGGTCGGCCAGATCGCGCTCGCCCGCACCTGGTCGGAACTGCTCGGCGCGCATTCCATCAGCACCGGCCAGATCCTGCTCACCCTGGGCGACACCGAGGAGCGCCGGCGCTATCTCAACGCGCGCTCCACATTGAACAAGCTGCTCGAATGGCGCGCGGTGCCGGTCATCAACGAGAACGACACGGTGGCGACCAACGAGATCCGCTACGGCGACAACGACCGGCTCGCCGCGCGCGTCGCCACCATGGTGAGCGCCGACCTGCTGGTCCTGCTCTCCGACGTCGACGGGCTCTACGACGGCCCGCCGGCGGAAAATCCCGATGCCAAGCGCATTCCGCTGGTCGCAAAAATCACCGCCGAGATCGAGGCGATGGCGGGCGCGCCGGGCTCCGATCTTTCGCGCGGCGGCATGCAGACCAAGATCGAGGCCGGCAAGATCGCGACCGCCGCCGGGGCGCATATGGTGATCGCGCCGGGCGCGGTCGACAATCCGCTGCAGGCGATCGCGGCGGGCGGGCCCTGCACCTGGTTCCTGGCGCCCGGAAATCCGGTGACGGCGCGCAAGAAATGGATCGCGGGCTCGCTCGAGCCCAGGGGCAACCTGTTCATCGACGCCGGCGCGGTCGCGGCGCTGCGCTCCGGCAAGAGCCTGCTGCCGGCGGGCGTCAAGCGCGTCGAGGGCGAGTTTTCCCGCGGCGACGCGGTCGTGATCCGCGATCTCGACGGCCATGAGATCGGCCGCGGGCTCTCGGCCTACGATGCCGCCGACGCGGCGAGGATTCTCGGCAAATCCTCCGGCGACATCGTGGCGATCCTCGGCTTCGGCGGCCGCGCCGAGATGATCCACCGCGACGATCTGGTGCTGCGTCGGGAGTGAGCCAAACCCGTGACTGTCATGGCCCGCGCATGCGGGCCACCCAGTATCCGCCGATCGAGCGGGGTTTACTGGGTCGCCCGGACACGGGATCCCCGTCGCGCCTGCGCGACGGGGTGCCCCTGCCGGGCGATGACATGCCGTGGCTTGATACCCGCCCTCGCCCGATCTTGGCCCACATGATATGCAACCGCCATGACCGCCCCGCTGAAGACCATCGAGGGCCGCGACATCGCCGAGGCGATGCGCGCGATCGGCGCGCGCGCCAAGGCGGCGGCGCGCACGCTGGCGCTCGCCCCGTCCGCGCAAAAGGATGCGTCACTCGCCGCGATGGCGGACGCGATCCGCGCCCGGACGCAAAAAATCCTGGCGGCCAATTCCGAGGATCTCGCCGACGCGCGCGCCGGAGGCGCGACGGAGGCGTTCCTCGATCGCCTCGCGCTCGATGCGAAGCGCATCGAGGCGATGGCGGCGGGCGTCGAATTGGTGCGGCAATTGCCGGATCCGGTCGGCACATTGACGGATGCCTGGACGCGGCCGAACGGCATGCGCATCGAGCGCGTGCGGGTGCCCCTCGGCGTCGTCGGCGTGATTTTCGAGAGCCGCCCGAACGTGACCGCGGATGCCGGCGCGCTGTGTCTCAAGGCCGGCAATGCCGTGATCCTGCGCGGCGGCTCGGAAGGGTTTCGCTCGAGCCGCGCCATCCACGCCGCGCTCGCCGCCGGGCTCGTCGAAGCCGGCCTGCCGGAGGCCGCGATCGCGCTGGTGCCGACCCGCGACCGCGCGGCGGTCGGCCTGATGCTGTCCGGCCTCGACGGCACGATCGACGTGATCGTGCCGCGCGGCGGCAAGGGGCTGGTCGGCCGGGTCCAGGCGGAAGCACGCGTGCCGGTGTTCGCGCATCTCGAGGGCGTGTGCCACGTCTATGTCGACAAGGCCGCCGATCTCGCCATGGCCAAGAACATCGTGCGCAATGCCAAAATGCGCCGCACCGGGGTGTGCGGTGCCGCCGAGACCTTGCTGGTCGACCGCGCCGGAACCGCGCAATTGCTCGCGCCGCTCGTCGCCATGCTGCTCGATGCGGGCTGCGAGGTTCGCGGCGACACCGCGACCCAGATGATCGACCCGCGCGTGACGGCCGCCAGCGAGGAGGATTGGTCGACCGAATACCTCGACGCGATCATCGCGGTGAAGCTCGTCGACGGCGTCGAGGAGGCGATCGCGCATATCGAGCGCTACGGCTCGCACCACACCGACGCGATCGTCACGGCCGATGCGCGAGCGGCGGAGAAATTCCTGGCCGAGGTGGATTCCGCGATCGTGCTGCACAACGCCTCGACCCAGTTCGCCGACGGCGGCGAGTTCGGCTTCGGGGCCGAGATCGGCATCGCCACCGGGCGGCTGCACGCGCGCGGGCCGGTCGGAACCGAGCAGCTCTGCAGCTTCAAATACCGGGTGCGGGGTTCGGGCCAGATCCGGCCGTGATATTGCACGAGGCCGTTCGTCAGATGCTGATGATTCGCCCCACTCGCCTCCCTCCCCCCTTGTGGGGGAGGGATGGGGAGGGGGGTGACGAGTTTCGCAGAGCAAGCGACCCTCCTCCCGGCGTCGCTCCGCGACGCCGACCTCCCCCGCAAGGGGGGAGGTAACCCCAGTGAAATCGCAAGCAACAGCAAATACACCCGCGGCGTCTCGCCTGCCGCCGCATGCGCCGGGCATGAAGATCGGGCTGTTCGGCGGCTCGTTCAATCCGCCGCATGCGGCCCACCGCGCGGCGAGCCTGATGGCGCTGAAGCGCCTCGGCCTCGACCGGGTCTGGTGGCTGGTGAGCCCGGGCAATCCGCTGAAAGACACAAGCGCGCTGCCGCCGCTCGCCGATCGGATCGCGGCCGCGCAAAAGCTCGCCGCGCATCCGCGCATCGACGTGACCGGGCTCGAAGCCGCGATCGGCACCCGCTACAGCTTCGACACGCTGCAATGGCTCCGGCGCCGGCTTCCGGGCGTGCATTTCGTGTGGATCATGGGGGCGGACAATCTAGCCACGTTCCACCATTGGCAGAACTGGCGCGACATCGCGGCGCTGGTGCCGGTCGCGGTGATCGACCGCACGGGCGCCATCCGGGCCGGGCCGTTTGCGGATCGTTTCTCGCGCTATCGCCTGCCCGAAGCACTGGCCCGCCGATTGGCGTTGACGCAACCCCCGGCCTGGGTCTTCCTGCACGGGCTGAAATCCCCTGTGTCCTCGACCGCTTTGCGCGCCGCGGGAGGTTGAAACCGTCAACGGTCGGTGCTTATTTACTCGTGTGGCCCTGCGCCGTGCGCCGGGCATGATGGAGGAAAGGACCCCTGTCCACTTCTACATGGTTTCGGGCAGCGTCTCATCGGCGGCCCGAGCGCGTCTCCAAGGTGCGTCCTGACGCCGAGGAGACCCTTCGCCTGGTCCTCGCCCGGCTTTCCGATGCCAAGGCCGAGGACACCATCACCATCGATCTGCGCGGCAAGACTTCGATTGGCGACTACATGGTGGTGACCTCCGGAAGGTCGCACCGCCACGTCGGCGCGGTTGCCGATCACGTGCTGCAGGACCTGGAAAAGGCCGGGGTCTGCGGCCTGCGGGTCGAGGGCATGCCCCATTGCGACTGGGTGCTGATCGACGCCGGCGACGTGATCGTTCACGTGTTCCGGCCGGAAGTCCGGGCGTTCTACAATCTCGAGAAGATGTGGGCGCCGGGCCGGTCGGCAGCGCGACGGGCGGGCTGAGCAACCTTTTCCGGGCGGCGCGGGATGAAACTCGTCGTCGCCGCGGTCGGTCGGCTGAAAGCGGGACCCGAACGCGATCTCGCCGCGCGTTATCGTGAGCGCGCTGCCGCGATCGGCCGGAAATTGGGATTCCGCTCGATCGAGATCATCGAAATCGCAGAAAGCCGCGGCCGCCGCGGCGAAGATCGCATCCGCGAGGAAGCCGCGGGGCTCGGTGCGGCGATTCCCGAAAATGCCGCAATCGTCGCGCTCGATGCGCGCGGCAAGGCGCTGTCCAGCACCGACCTTGCCGGGCGGCTCGAACGATGGCGCGACCGGGGAACCCCAGCCATAATATTCCTGATCGGGGGCGCCGACGGCCTGGCCGAGCGCTTGCGTGGGCGCGCCGAGCTTGTGCTTGGCTTCGGCGCTGCGACCTGGCCGCACCAGCTGGTGCGAATCATGCTGCTCGAGCAGATCTACCGTGCCATGACCATCCTGTCCGGGCATCCGTATCACCGGGAATGACCGGCCCGGGGCGCTCGCGGCGAGCCGGCCGTGCGAAGCCGCGCGGCGAAGGGACGGTCCCGATGGTCAAGGATTCGTCAAGCAAGCGGCGATCTAATCGGCTGATGATGAAGTTCCCCGCGATTCGTCCTCGGCCCGCGGCGCGCCATGCCTGGCATCATGCCTTGGGCGCGGCGCTCGGGCTGGCGATCCCGCTCGGCCTCGCCGCGGCCGCCTGGGCGGAGCCGCCGCCGGGTCCGCCGCAACCGACCTCCGGACAGGCCGCGCGCGACCAACTCGAATCGCTGCGCGCCGAGCAGAAGCAAGCCGCCGAGCGCGAATCCAGGCTTCGCAAGGAAGTCGAGGCGTTCGGCGAGGACCGCCGCAAGCTCAACGAGGCGCTGATCGCAACCGCGGCTCGCATCCGCGGCGATGAGGAGCGCATCGGCGCGACCGAAGCCCGGCTCAAGACACTGGAGGGGAACGAAAGCGGCATACGCAAGTCGCTCGATGGCCGGCGCTCGCTCATTGTGGAGATTCTCGCGGCCCTGCAGCGCATGGGGCGTCACCCGCCGCCGGCGATCCTGGTGAGTCCGCAAGACGCCCTGCTCTCGGTCCACACCGCGATGCTGCTCGGCGCGGTGTTGCCGCAGATGCGCGGCGAGGCCGAGAAGCTCGCTGCCGACCTGGCCGAGCTCGTCCGCGTGCGCGCCGCGAGCGCGATCGAGCGCGACGATCTCACTCGCGACCTTGCCGTCTTGTCGGAAGAGCGCCAGCGCATGTCGCTGCTGATCGAAGAACGACAGAAAAAGCAGATTGAGACCGAGAAGGCGTTGGAGCGGGAACGCCAGCGCGCGATCGCGCTGGCGCGGCAGGCCGACAGTCTCAAAGATTTGATTGCCAAGCTCGAGCAGGATGTGGCTCTCTCCGCCCGCGCGGCCGGCACGGCGGGACGGCCGCAAGAGGGCAAGGAGATTCGCACCGATCTCGCGTCGTTGAAGGATGCTGGGCGATTGGCTCCGGCGGTCGCCTTTGCGTCGGCCAAGGGTGCGTTGCCGTTGCCGATCAACGGCGTGAGAATTCGCGACTTCGGCGCTTCCGACGGCCTCGGCGGCACCGAGAAAGGACTTTGGATCGCCAGTCGCGCCGGTGCGCAGGTCACCGCGCCATGCGACGGATGGGTCGTCTACGCGGGACCGTTCCGCAGCTACGGCCAACTCTTGATCGTCAATGCGGGCGGCGGCTATCATGTGCTGCTTGCGGGGATGGAACGGATTTCGGTGGATCTTGGCCAATTCGTGCTGACCGGCGAACCCGTGGCGGTGATGGGGGGTGGGCCACAGTCGGCCGCCGCCATCGCGGTCGGCTCCAGCCAGCCGGTGCTTTACGTCGAGTTCCGCAAGGACGGAACCCCTGTCGATCCGAACCCATGGTGGGCAACCAAGGATAGCGAAAAGGTTCGCGGATGATGCGCAAGACTCCGTTGATTCTCCTCGGCGCGGCCGCCGGCGCGGCCCTCACCCTGCTCGCCACCCAGCCGCGGCTTGCGTTCGTGGGCGCGAGCGCCCGTGCCGCCGCCGGTGCCGACACCTACCGGCAGCTCAATCTGTTCGGGGACGTGTTCGAGCGCGTGCGCGCCGACTATGTCGAGAAGCCGGATGACGGCAAGCTGATCGAATCGGCCGTCAACGGCATGCTCAATGCGCTGGATCCGCATTCGAGCTACATGGACGCCAAGAGCTTCCGCGACATGCAGGTGCAGACCCGCGGGGAATTCGGCGGGCTCGGCATCGAAGTCACCATGGAGGACGGTCTGGTCAAGGTGGTGGCGCCGATCGACGACACCCCTGCCGCCAAGGCCGGCGTCATGGCCGGCGACATCATCACCCATCTCGACGACGAGCCGGTCCAGGGCCTCACCCTCAACCAGGCGGTCGACAAGATGCGCGGGCCGGTCAACACCAAGATCCGGCTGAAGATCATGCGCAAGGGCCAGGACAAGCCGGTCGATGTTTCGATCGTGCGCGACATCATCCGCGTGCGCTCGGTGCGCTCCAGCGTCGAAGGCGGCGAGATCGGCTACATCCGCATCACGCAGTTCAACGAGCAGACCACCGACGGCTTGAAGAAGGCGCTGACCGATCTCTCCGCGCAGATCCCGCCGGAGAAGCTCAAGGGCTTCGTGGTCGACCTGCGCAACAACCCCGGCGGGTTGCTCGACCAGGCGATCTCGGTCTCCGATGCGTTCCTGGAGCGCGGCGAGATCGTCTCGACCCGCGGCCGCAACGCCGAGGAAACCCAGCGCTTCAATGCCCGAGCCGGCGATCTCATCCACGGCAAGTCGCTCATCGTGCTGATCAACGGCGGCTCGGCCTCCGCGTCCGAGATCGTGGCCGGCGCGTTGCAGGACCACAAGCGCGCGACCGTCATCGGCACCCGCTCGTTCGGCAAGGGCTCGGTGCAGACCATCATCCCGCTGGGGTCCGGCAACGGCGCGCTGCGGCTCACCACGGCGCGCTATTTCACCCCCTCCGGCCGCTCGATCCAGGCCAAGGGCATTTCGCCGGATATCGAGGTGATCCAGGACGTTCCCGAGGAGCTCAAGGTGCGCACGGAATCCAAGGGCGAAGCGGCCTTGCGCGGCCATCTCAAGGCCGAGGGCCAGGAGGAGACGGGCTCGCAGTCCTATATCCCGCCCGACCCGAAGGACGACAAGGCGCTGACCATGGCCTACGACCTGCTGCGCGGGACCCGGGTCAACGCGGCGTTCCCGCCCAACCCGAAGGCTGCGGTCCCGAACTGAGGCCGGGCCTCTCGCGGGATTTGTAGCCCGGATGGAACGGCGCGAAGCGCCGAGAACGTCGCCCGCATACGCGGGCGATGACAGCCGGTGCGTGCTAACCTTTGGCCCATGATTCGCCTTGATCCACCATGGACGACCTGACGGCTCCGCTCGGACAATCCCGAGCAGCGGGCCGGCGGCTTGCAGCGCCGGCGGCTCTTTCCCGCGCGTTTGCGCTTGCGCTCGGTCTCGGCCTCGCTCTGTTGGTTTTTGTGTGGGTGTTTGTGGATGGTCTTCCGTTCGGCAGCGAGCCGATGGCGGTCCCACCGGCGCCGGCACCGGCTCCCCGCCAGATCCGGGCCGAAACGGCGCCGCCACCGGCTCCCCGCCTCCAGGCCGACACGCCCGTCGTGCAGCCTCGGCCCGAGTCGGATGCGGCCAACGTGGTTCGAGAGCCCACCGAGGCCGGCAGCCGGCGGACTGTCACCATCATCGACGGCATGAGCGGCAGGCGCCAGGAAGTGGTGATCGGCTTGCCCGAGCCGGCCCCGAGCGCTGCCCCGGGCCAACGATCCCGTTGATCGGCATGGTCCTTGTGCCGGCGGTCATCACCGCGCGATGGAATCTGCCGTGAGCGCCTACGAGCATCTGCCCTATCGGCCGTGCGTCGGCACCATGGTGCTCAATCGCAAAGGCCGGGTGTTCATCGGCCGGCGCACCGGCGGCCCCGAGCAGGTCGACGAGGTCCACGGTTGGCAGATGCCGCAAGGCGGCCTCGACCCGGGCGAGGATCCGTTCCACGCGGCGCTCCGCGAGCTCTGCGAGGAAACCAACATCCGCTCGGTCGAGCCGCTCGCGGAGATGCGCGACTGGCTCGGCTACGATCTTCCGGACGAGCTCGTTCCCCACGCGTGGGGCGGCCGCTACCGCGGCCAGAGGCAGAGATGGTACGCGCTGCGCTTCACCGGGGAGGATTCCGAGATCGACATCGCGCATCCGTGCGGCGGCCACGAGCCGGAGTTCGTGGAGTGGCGGTGGGTGGAAATGCGCGAGCTTCCCGACCTCGTCGTGCCGTTCAAGCGCCAGGTCTACGTGCGCGTCATCGCCGAGTTCGGCCATCTCGCCGGGAAATGAGCGGCGCGTAGCGCCGCGCTCGCTTTCGCATTATGAAACGTCTTTGCCCATCTGCGAGGGATTTCTACAATGAGCAATGCCCCCAACCGGCAAGAGCTGGAATTCCTGCGATCGATCGATACGCCCACGGCCTGCAACCTGATCGAGATCGTCGCGCCGGAGCGGCGCGGGTCCGGCTATACGGTCAAGCATTTGCATTGCCCGTTCCCGGAGCTGCCGGCGATGGTCGGCTTCGCCAAGACCGTGACCATCAAGGCCAAGGACGCGATCGCGGCCGGCGACGCCTCCTACATGCAGCGGCGGCTCGAGTATCTCGACTACGTCGCGGGAAAGCCGCGGCCGAGCATCGTCGTCATCGAGGACCTCGACGGCGAGCACGCGGGCTACGGCGCGTTCTGGGGCGAGGTGCAGTCGAACGTCCACAAGGCGCTCGGCTGTCTCGGCACCGTGACCAACGGCAGCATTCGCGACATTCCGCAGATCCCCGCCGGCTTCCAGATGCTGGCCGGATCGATCGGCCCTTCGCATGCCTACGTGCACGTGGTCGAGTTCGGCGTTGCGGTGAGCGTCCACGGCATGGCAACGAAGAGCGGCGATCTCGTTCACGCCGATCGCCACGGCGCGGTCGTGGTGCCGCTCGACAAGATCTCCGCGATGATGGCGGCAGCGGATGCGCTGACCAAACGCGAGGCGCGGATCATCGCGGCCGCCCGCGCCGCCGATGCCAGCGTCGAGGCCATCAAGGCCGCGATGCGCGGCTGACAGTTTCGTCGTTCCGGGGCCCAGGCGTCAGCCCGCGAGCCCGGAACCTGTGAACACCAAATTGGAAAATTTAGTAACGACCGTGTTCATGGGGCCCCGGGTTCCCTCGCTCGCTGGAGCCCCGAGACGACCGCATCGTTTCGATCACGCGCGCGTCCCCCGCTCGCCCAGCGCGAGCTCCAGCCGGTTGAGCTGATCGAGCCGGCGCCGCAGCTTGTCGCGCAACGCATCGTTCTTGGCGTCGACGAGGTCCTCTTCGGTGTCCTTGATCTCCTGGAGGAGCTGCGAGCGGTCGAATTCCTCGACCGGAACCGCAAGCTCGGCGAGCACGGTGAGACCCTCGGGCGCCACTTCGGCAAAGCCGCCGCCCACCACGATGCGCCGCGGCTGGCCGGGACCCAGGATGGAAAGAATGCCGGGTCGCAGCATCGACAGGAACGGCGCGTGATGCGCCAGCACGCCGAACTGGCCTTCGCTGCCCGGCACCACCACGTGCTCGACCTCGCCGGAAAACACCAGCCGCTCCGGCGAGACGAGATCGAAATGAAAATTGTCCATGGTGGTTATGTTCGCACTCCGATGCAGTCATTCCGGGGCGCGGGCCTTTGCCCGCGAACCCGGAACCCATGAACACCCACCTCGCGAAATTGCATGATCGGTGGTCATGGATCCCGGGTTCCCGAGCTTCGCTCGGGCCCCGGGAAGACGAATCCTCAATTGGTCACGCCGCCTCCGCGGCGAGCTTCTTGCCCTTCTCGACCGCCTCCTCGATGGTTCCGACCATGTAGAAGGCGGCTTCGGGCAGATGATCGTACTTGCCCTCGACCAGGCCCTTGAAGCCCTTGATGGTGTCCTCGAGATTGACGAACACGCCGGGCGAGCCGGTGAACACTTCGGCGACGTGGAACGGCTGGGACAGAAAGCGCTCGATCTTGCGCGCGCGCGCCACCGTGAGCTTGTCCTCCTCCGAGAGCTCGTCCATCCCTAAGATCGCGATGATGTCCTGCAGCGATTTGTAGCGCTGCAGCACCTGCTGGGTATCGCGCGCCACCTGATAGTGCTCCTCGCCGACGACGCGGGGATCGAGCATGCGCGAGGTGGAATCCAGCGGATCGACCGCCGGGTAGATGCCCTTCTCGGCGATCGAGCGCGACAGCACCGTGGTGGCGTCGAGATGCGCGAACGCGGTCGCGGGCGCCGGATCGGTCAGATCGTCGGCCGGGACGTAGATCGCCTGCACCGAGGTGATCGAACCTTTGGTGGTGGTGGTGATGCGCTCCTGCAGCGCGCCCATGTCGGTGGCCAGCGTGGGCTGATAGCCGACCGCGGACGGAATGCGCCCGAGCAGCGCCGACACTTCCGAGCCGGCCTGGGTGAAGCGAAAGATGTTGTCGACGAAGAACAGCACGTCCTGGCCCTGGTCGCGGAAATATTCGGCGACGGTGAGGCCCGAGAGCCCGACCCGCGCCCGCGCGCCCGGCGGCTCGTTCATCTGGCCGTAGACCAGCGCGCATTTGGAGCCCTCGGTCGAGCCCTCCCTGGGATCCTTGTTGACCTTCGACTCGATCATCTCGTGATAGAGGTCGTTGCCTTCGCGGGTGCGCTCGCCGACCCCGGCGAACACCGAATAGCCGCCGTGGGCTTTGGCGACATTGTTGATCAGCTCCATGATGATCACGGTCTTGCCGACGCCGGCGCCGCCGAACAGGCCGATCTTGCCGCCCTTGGCATAGGGCGTGAGCAGATCGACGACCTTGATGCCGGTCACCAGGATCTCGGCTTCGGTCGATTGCTCGGTATAAAGCGGGGTCTCCTGGTGAATGGCGCGCCGCTCCTCGTATTTGACCGGGCCTGCCTCGTCGACCGGCTCGCCGATGACGTTGATGATGCGCCCGAGCGTGCCCTCGCCGACCGGGACCGTGATCGGCCCGCCGCTGTCCTTGACCTCCTGGCCGCGCACCAGGCCTTCGGTCGAGTCCATGGCGACGGTGCGTACGGTGGATTCGCCCAGATGCTGCGCCACCTCCAGCACCAGGCGGTTGCCGTGGTTGTCGGTCTCCAGCGCATTGAGGATCGCCGGCAGGTCGCCGTGGAACTGCACGTCGACCACGGCGCCCATCACTTGCGAAACGTGTCCGGTCGGATTGGCCATGATGTCCTCGTCACGAAGAAAGGCGGCGCCTCACAGCGCCTCGGCGCCGGAGATGATCTCGATCAGCTCCTTGGTGATCATCGCCTGGCGCGAGCGGTTGTAGCTCATGGTCTGTCGTTCGATCATGTCGCCGGCGTTGCGGGTGGCATTGTCCATCGCCGACATGCGCGCGCCCTGCTCGGAGGCCGCGTTCTCCAGCAGCGCCCGGAACACCTGCACGGCGATGTTGAGCGGCAAGAGCTCGGCCAGGATGTCTTCCTCATCGGGTTCGTATTCGTAGACCGCGCCGCCGGCGTTGCCGGCCTCTTGCGCGGAAAATACCGGCGGGATGATTTGCTGCGCGGTCGGAATCTGGGCGATGACCGACTTGAACCGCGAGAAGAACAAGGTGCAGACGTCGAACGCGCCCTCGGCGAACAGCCGAGTCAGCTTTTCGCCGATGGACTGGGCGTGCTCGAATTTCAGCACGCGCACCGCGCGCAGGTCCACCGTCTCCAGGATCTGACGGCCGTATTGCCGCCGCAGCTGCTCGAAGCCCTTGCGGCCGACGCAGAGGAACTTGACCTCCTTGCCCTCGGCGATCAGCGCGCCGGCGCGCTCGCGGGCAAGCCGCACGATCGCCGAGTTGAACGGCCCGCACAGTCCGCGCTCGGCCGTGCACACGACCAGCAAGTGCACCTGCTGGCGTCCGGTGCCGGCGAGCAGTTTTGGCGCCCATTCGAGGCCGACGACGCCGCGCGCGATATTGCCGAGCACCTTGTCCATGTGCTGGGCGTAGGGCCGCGCCGCCTCGGCCGCGGCCTGGGCGCGGCGCAGCTTCGATGCCGCCACCATCTGCATGGCCTTGGTGATCTTCTGCGTCGCCTTGGTGGCGGCGATGCGGTTGCGCAGGTCTTTCAGGCTGGGCATCTGGCGTCAGATCCTGACGTCGTCATCCTGAGGTGGCCGCCGAAGGCGGCCCTCGAAGGATGCTGATAGCGCGACCGCCCTTCGAGGCTCGCGACCTACGGTCGCTCGCTCCTCAGGGTGACGGCGCACGTGCATCCCGCCCCGCATCACGCGAAGGCCTTGGCGTAGGCATCGACCGCGCTCTTGAGCTTGGCCGAAGTTTTATCGTCGAGGTCGCGCGAGGTGCGGATCGCATCCAGGATGTCGGCGTGCTGCGCGCGCAGCGTGGTCAGCAGCCCCTGCTCGAAGGCGTGCACCCGCGAAACCGGGATCGGATCGAGATAGCCGTTGACGCCCGCATAGATGACGCAGACCTGCTCCTCCATCTTGAGCGGGGAAAATTGCGGCTGCTTCAGCAGCTCGGTCAGCCGCGCGCCGCGGTTGAGCATGCGCTGGGTGGTGGCGTCGAGGTCGGAGCCGAACTGCGCGAACGCCGCCATTTCCCGATATTGCGCGAGCTCGCCCTTGATGCGGCCGGCGACCTTCTTCATCGCCTTGGTCTGGGCCGAGGAGCCCACGCGCGACACCGAGAGCCCGACGTTCACGGCCGGACGGACGCCCTGGTAGAACAGATCGGTTTCCAGGAAGATCTGGCCGTCGGTGATGGAAATGACGTTGGTCGGAATGTAGGCCGACACGTCGTTGGCCTGGGTCTCGATCACCGGCAGCGCGGTGAGCGAGCCGGCGCCGTTCTCCTCGTTCATCTTCGCCGCCCGCTCGAGCAGGCGCGAGTGCAGGTAGAAAACGTCGCCCGGATAGGCTTCGCGCCCGGGCGGGCGGCGCAGCAGGAGCGACATCTGCCGGTACGCCACCGCCTGCTTGGACAGGTCGTCGTAGATGATGACCGCGTGCATGCCGTTGTCGCGGAAGAACTCGCCCATGGTGCAGCCGGAGAACGGCGCGAGGAACTGCATCGGCGCCGGGTCGGACGCGGTCGCGGCGACCACGATCGAATATTCGAGCGCGCCGTTCTCCTCGAGCACGCGCACGAACTGCGCCACCGTCGAGCGCTTCTGCCCGACCGCGACGTAGACGCAATACAGCTTGATCTTCTCGTCGTCGCTGGCGTTGAGCGGCCTCTGGTTGAGGATGGTGTCGAGCGCGATCGCGGTCTTGCCGGTCTGGCGGTCGCCGATGATCAGCTCGCGCTGGCCCCGCCCGATCGGGATGAGCGCGTCGATCGCTTTCAGCCCGGTCGCCATCGGCTCGTGCACGGAGCGGCGCGGAATGATGCCGGGCGCCTTGACGTCGACCCGGCGCTTCTCCGTCGCCTCGATCGGCCCCTTGCCGTCGATCGGATTGCCGAGCGCGTCGACCACCCGGCCCAGCAGCGCCTTGCCGACCGGCACGTCGACGATGGCGCGCGTGCGCTTGACGGTCTGGCCTTCCTTGATCTCGCGGTCGTTGCCGAAGATCACGATGCCGACGTTGTCGACCTCGAGGTTGAGCGCCATGCCGCGCACCCCGTTCTCGAACTCGACCATCTCGCCGGCCTGGACGTTGTCGAGGCCGTAGACGCGGGCGATGCCGTCGCCGACCGAGAGCACCTGGCCGACTTCGGAGACCTCGGCCTCCTGGCCGAAATTCTTGATCTGCTCCTTGAGAATCGCGGAAATCTCTGCGGCGCGGATATCCATCAGCGAGCCTCTTTCATCGCGTGCCTGAGCGATTGCAGCTTGGTTCGCAGCGAAGCATCGACCATGCGGCTGCCGAGCTTGACGATGAGCCCGCCGACGATCGCCGGGTTCACCTGCACCCTGAGCTCGACCGCTTTGCCGGTGACCGAGCGCAGCGCCGCCTCGAGCGCGGCGCGATGTTTTTCCGCGAGATTCTCGGCGACCGTCACCTCGGCCGTGACCTCGCCTTTTTCGCGCGCCACGAGCGCCTTGTAGGCCCGGATCATGTCCGGCAGCGCGAACAGCCGCCGGTTCGCCGTGACGAGTTTCACGAAATTCGCCGCGAGCCCGGTGATTCCCATGCGTTCGAGCAGGACCGAGAGCGCCCTGAGCTGCTCCTCGGCGCCGAGCACCGGGCTGCGCACGAGGCGCGCGAGGTCGGGACTTTGCGCGATCAGCGCCGCGAGCGCGTCGAGATCGGCCGCGACCGCGTCGATCGCGCTCGTCTCGCGCGCGAGCTCGAACAGCGCGGCCGCATAGCGGCCCGCCATGCCGCCCACGATCCGATCTTGGGTTTGAGCCTCGTTCATCGCGCAACACTGATCGGGCCCGGCGCCGTCCCGGGAGGACGCAGCGCAAGCCATTGGCGGGAGCAGGATTTTTGCTTCAGGCGCGGAGCCGCCGCGCCCTTGAAAAATCGAAGGTTTCGCTAACACAGGGAGGCACGCGGCGCAACACGAGCCAAACCGCGCAATCCGGCGCAAGACACAACCTTGCGGCACTCAGGTTCGGCGGAGGACCCACTCGCAGACGCAACTCACAAAAAGCTCTGCGGGTCGATGTCGACCTCGAGCCGCACGCCGCCCTTCTGCTTCGGCGCCCTCGCGAGCCAGCCGCGCAGATAATCCGAGAGATCGAAACTGCGCGGCGATTTCGCCAGCAGCCGGAACCGGTGCCGGCCGCGGATGACCGCGATCGGTGCCTCCGCGGGGCCGAGCACACGCACGTCATCGCTCTTCGGCGCCGCGGCGGCGAGTCTCCGTGCAAATCCTTCGGCGCCCGGGCGGTCCGGCCCGGACACGACGAGGCTCGCAAGGCGCCCGAACGGCGGATAGACGCTGCGCTCGCGCGCGGCGATCTCGGCCGCGTAGAACGCCTCGCGGTCGGCCGCGATGAGCGCCCGCATCACCGGATGGTCCGGCTGGTGCGTCTGGATCAGGCCGCGGCCGCGGCCGGCCCTCCCGGCCTCGCGTCCGGCACGGCCGACGACCTGGTGCAGCAATTGGAAGCTTTTCTCCGCGGCTCGCGGGTCGCCGGACCCCAGCCCCAGGTCGGCGTCGACGATGCCCACCAGGTTGAGTTTCGGGAAATGGTGGCCCTTGGCGACGAGCTGGGTGCCGATGACAAGGTCGACCTTGCCCTGCTCGATGTCGGCGAGCTCCTCCCTCAGGCGCTCGACGGTGGCGACGAGATCGCTCGAGAGCACCAGGATGCGTTTGCCCGGGAACAGCGCGGCGACCTCTTCCTCGAGCCGCTCGACGCCGGGCCCGCAGGCGACGAACGAGTCCTTCGCCTCGCATTTGGGGCACGCCGCGGGCGGCGGCATGGAGAACCCGCAGTGGTGGCACACGAGTCGGCGCCGGAAGCGATGGTCGACCAGCCATGCATCGCAATGCGGGCACTGCAGCCGGAACCCGCAGGCCCGGCACAGCGTGAGCGGCGCATAGCCGCGCCGGTTTAGAAACAGGAGCGCCTGGTCGCCGCGCTCGAGCGTCACCTTCACGGCTTCGGCGAGCGGCGGCGCGATATAGCGCCCGCGCGGCAGAGCTTCGCGGCGCAGATCGATCGCCTCGATCGCCGGCTGACGCTGGCCGCCGAAGCGCTCGGGCAGCGAGAGGCGGGCGTAGCGCCCGCGCCGTGCGTTCACCTCGGTCTCGACCGAGGGCGTCGCCGAAGCCAGCACGATGGGAATTTTCGCGATATGCGCCCGCACCACCGCCATGTCGCGGGCGTGGTAGCGCACGCCGTCCTCCTGCTTGTAGGCCGGGTCGTGCTCCTCGTCGACGATGATGAGGCCGAGGTCGGCATAGGGCAGGAACAGCGCGGACCGGGCGCCCGCCACGACCTGGACCTCGCCGTTGGCGGCGGCCGCCCAGGTGCGCGCGCGCACGCGCGGGGAGAGGCCGGAATGCCATTCCGCCGGACGCACGCCGAAGCGCTCCGTGAACCGGTCGAGGAACTGCGCGGTGAGCGCGATCTCCGGCATGAGGACCAGGGTCTGGCGGGAACGCCGGATCATTTCGGCAATGGCTTCGAAATAGACCGCGGTCTTGCCGGAGCCGGTCACGCCGTCGATCAGCGTCACCGCATAACCGCCTGCCGCTATTCTGGCGCGCAGCGCGGCGGCGGCCTCGGCCTGCGCCGGGCTCAGGTCCGGCACGGCAAAGTCCGGACCGGGCGGGCGCGCGACCGGCTCGGGCGCAAGCGCCGCGGTCTCCAGTGTCCCCTCATCCACAAGCCCGTCGATCACGCCGGGCGAGACGCCGGCTTCCTCGACAACATCGCGCTTGGCGCGGAGCAAGCCGTCGGTGAGCAGCGCCAGGACTTTTTTGCGCGCCGGCGTCATGCGCACGGGAATAGGCCCGGCGAGCCGCACCGCGACCCGCGGGCGCTCCGGCCCGAGCTGCTCGCCCATGCGCAGCGCCATGCGCAGCACCATGCCGCGGGAGCTGAGCGTGTAATCGGCGACCCAATCGATGAAATTTCGCAACTCCGGCTTGAGCGCCGGGATTTCGAGCTTCTCGGCCACGTCTTTGAGCCGATTGTCGAGCCCCGGCCGCGCCACGCCGTGGCCCCACACCGCGCCGGTCGCTTTGCGCGGCCCCAGCGGCACGCGCACGAGATCGCCGGGCGCAAGCTCGAGCCCCGCCGGCACCCGATAGGAATAGGCCTGATCGAGGGCGACCGGCACGAGGACGTCGACAATCTGCTTGGGCATGGCCGGCCGACGATCCGGTTAACGAAAGGTGAAGGAAAGGGGTGAGATAAGCCGGGGTGTCAAGCTAGCCGGATCAGACGCCGATGGATTCTGCGGACAAGCCCCGCGCGCGCTTCCCTCGCCCCGCCAAGCGGGGAGAGGGTGGCACGCAGCGAGCGCAGCGAGATGCGGGTCCCCGCAAGCGGGGAGAGGGGAACGCGTTCCTCCCCTTCGCCCGGCCGGAGCTCGCCGCCGAGGTGGAACGATGGCTCGAGTATCTCGGTGCCGAGCGCCGTTATTCGCCAAAGACCCTCGAAGCCTACGCGCGGGACGCGCGTCAGCTGCTGGCGTTTCTAGCCGGGCATCTCGGCCAGAAGCTGACGCTTACCGATCTGGCAAAGCTCGAGCCGCGCGATGTGCGCGCATTCTTGGCCGCGCGCCGGGCCGAGGGGCTCACCAGCCGCTCGCTGATGCGCGCGCTCGCCGGCGCGCGGTCGTTCGCCCGCTATCTCGAGCGCCACGGCAAGGGCGCGATCGGCGCGCTCTCCGCCGTGCGCTCGCCAAAACTCCCGAAGACCCTGCCC
>VAZU01000300.1 GCA_005884745.1 Alphaproteobacteria bacterium | reverse complement strand
GCGGATAGCAATCCCGCGCGGGCATCTCCCGCCCCCAGCATGGACCCGCGATTGGAGGCGCCGATCGGCCATCGCCAGCCGAACGCGGAGGATGTGCCCGCAAGCGTGCTGCACGACGAAGGTACAACGAACCAGAACCAACGCGATCTCGACAAGAAGCTCAACGTCTGTCGCGGCTGCTAAAGGGGCGCCCGGCAAATCGGCTAAGCGCTGCGCGGTAATTGGGGATACCGAGCCTGATATTCATCGTTCTCGAGCGGCTCGATGCTCCGGCGGTCTTGCGATGCGAATTCGATGAAATAGCACCATGGCGACCGATTGCGCCGGCCGTTCTCTTCGGGGATTTGCCGGTGCGACGCCGGGAGGCGCATGCCGCGCGGATGCTTCGGCGGCCTGATACCAGTCGATGAGCCCGGCAAGGCCGACCATCAGCGCGATTCCCAGGCTGCTGATCACAATCTGCGCCCCGATGCCGTGGGCGATTTCGACGATGGCGAAGTGCCCGGCAAAGGCCAGGAAGGTGCCGAGGCAAAAGGTCTCCAGCGAATGCCGTCCGCACAGAATGGCGGGGCGCAGAGCCGGCGATGTCAGCACCGGCCAGTGGCGCGGGAACACTCGGAGCACCAAAAGGGCGAGCGCCAGAAAATGCAGCAGGCGCAGAGCGTGGAGATTCGTCTTGTCGATCGGATGCGCAACTACCAGCCGGATGAGCCAGTCGGGCTCGATTCGCACCATCCAATGCCAATGCCAGCTCCCGGCGAGCAGGAACCCGAACAGAAGATAGCTCACCGCAAGCACCGCGGTGATGCGCGAGCGCATGAGAGCTTGCAGGCATTCGGCGCCGCCGGCTGCGCACCACGCGCCGAACACGAACAGCAGCTGCCACGCGAACGGATTGAAAAACCACTCGCCCGCCGGATACGCCGGCAAGTTCCACTGAAACATCCAGGTCAGCGCGTACAGCACGGCTGACGCCGCGAGCGGCAGCGCCAGATTCCGGCGCAGCAGCCACAGCACCGCTGGAAAGGCCAGCAGGAACAGGATGTAGATCGGCAGCACGTCGAGATTGACCGGCTTGAACTTGAGCAGCAGCGCCTGGACGATCGTCGCATCGGGATGCTGCAGGAAAGCAAGAACGTGCGTCTCTTCGGCGAACAGCGGCTCATGGAACCGCGACGCCGCGTTGGTGATCTCGGCGATGTAGAAGACGAACAGGAACAGGTGGGCGACGTAAATCTGCCAGCAGCGCCGCAGGATCCGCGCCGCCGCGATGACGAACCCGTGCTGCTGGATCGCGCGGCCGTAGACCAGCGAGGCCGTATACCCGGAAATGAAGACGAAGATTTCGCTGGCGTCGCTCAAGCCGTAATTGCGGATCGTGATCCAGCTGACGACGTTCGAGGGAATGTGATCGAGAAAGACCAGCCAGAGCGCCAGTCCGCGGAAGAAATCCAGACGCAGGTCGCGCCCGGGAATGGCGGATCGCCGTGCAACGGACAGCATGGGTAGCGCTCTTGCCGGTAGCGGGCGATCCGGACCTTGCAGGTGTGCGGGGAAAGCGGTGGCGCCGGTTTCCCCGGGGTCCATGGCGGTCGATAGGCGCCCTATGCGAAGCTGCGGCGATACTGGCTGAGGCTCGTTCCGACCGGCTTGCGGGCCGCGGGCATTACAAGAGCGCCGGAAGGGCGTCGATGGTCGGTCTTTGCGGCGGCGCCATGAACTCCGGGCCGATCGGGTCGGTGACGAGCTCCCGCAAGATGCGGTCGATCTCGGACTTCGACGCGGCGTCGAGCGACCATCCCATGATCTCGTTCACCGGCTCGATTTGAGCCGGGTGCCGTGCGCCCCACAGCGCCACGCTGGCGCCCTGATCGAGGATCCAGCGCACGGCGAGATGGATGACGCGCTTGCGGTAGCGCTGCTGGGCCAGCTGGTCGAGACGCCGGACTGCGGCGAGATATTGCGAATAGCGCGGCTGCCGGAATTTCGGATCGGCTAGGCGCAAGTCGTCGCCATCGAAACGCGAATCCGGCTGCATCTTGCCCGACAGCAGCCCGCGGCACAGCGCGCCGTAGGTCAGCGTCGCGAGCGACGTCTCGCGGCAATAGGGCAGGAGTTCGGCCTCGATGCCGCGCTCCAGCATGTTGTACGGCGGCTGCACGACGTGAAGCGGGGCGACGCGGCGGAATCGTTCGATTTGATCGATCGAGAAATTGCTCACCCCGATGGCGCGGATCGTGCCCTGCTCGAGCAGCGTCCGCATGGCTTCCGCCGTCTGCTCCACGGGCACCAGCGGATCGGGCCAGTGGACCTGATAGATATCGATGTAATCCGTGCGCAGCCGCTGCAGCGAGGCCTCGATCTCCCGCAGGATGCGGTCGCGGCCGGCGTTGCGGAAGACCTTGCCGTCTTTCCACTCGAGGCCGACCTTGGTGGCGATCTTCACCTGCCGACGCAGCCCGCCTTGGCCGAGGGCGCGGCCGACGATCTCTTCGGAGCGGCCGAAGCCGTAAGCCGGAGCGGTATCGACCAGATTGATGCCCCGCTCGATGGCGGCGTGGATCGTCGCGATCGACTCCCGTTCATCCGTCCCGCCCCACATCCAGCCGCCCATCGCCCAGGTCCCGAGTCCGATGCGTGATACTTCGAGCGTCGTCCCGGCAATCTTTGCGAATTCCATAGGGATGTCGGACTTCACGGTCTGTCTCATCATCGGCTCCAATCATTATCGGTTCGAGTTGCATCGGTCGGCCGTCGGCCACCCGGCATAGCTCCAAGACCCGGCCGAACGTCGCGTCACGACGTCCAATTCGCCCCGTTCTGCCGACACTTAGGTCTTCGTCTCGCAACTCGTTTGTTCGGAATTGCCGTGTTTTGTGCTTGGCTGCTGCGATCTGGTTGGCACGGACGACATCGGCACGGTGGGTCGCAAACGGATGAAGGTTCGAGCTGCATTGAACCGTGACCGCCCTTCTGGAGGCTCTTCTTCGAGGGAGGACGCAATAACGCAAGATCACGTCAAGGAGCGCAGTAATCGCCAAGCCGGCATTGTGCGGTTCGTATAGGTCCACAACCGAACCTCATGAAAGGAGATCAACATGCGGACCTTCACTTTCATTGCGCTTGCTTGCCTGACGGTCGCCTTTGCCGGAGGCACTCGTGCCGATGCTGCCGATCGGGAGGCGTGGTGTGCGTACTACGAAGACA